>CADCOF010000095.1 GCA_902802975.1 uncultured Ruminococcus sp.
AATCCACGCTTACACAGGCGATCAGATGATTCTTGACGGTCCTCACAGAAAGGGCGACCTTAGAAGAGCAAGAGCAGGCGCAGCTAACATCGTTCCTAACTCCACAGGCGCAGCTAAGGCTATCGGTCTTGTAATTCCCGAACTTAATGGTAAGCTCATCGGTTCTGCACAGCGTGTTCCTGTTCCCACAGGTTCCACAACAATCCTTACAGCAGTTGTTAAGGGCGCAGACATCACAAAGGAAGGCATCAACGCAGCTATGAAGGCAGCAGCATCCGAGTCATTTGGCTACAATGAGGATCCGATCGTTTCGTCCGACGTTATCGGCATGAGATACGGTTCACTCTTCGATGCTACACAGACAATGGTTGCTAAGATTGCAGATGACCTTTATGAGGTTCAGGTAGTTTCTTGGTACGACAACGAGAACAGCTACACAAGCCAGATGGTTCGTACAATCAAGTACTTCGCAGAACTCGCATAATTTCTTAACATTTTCAGATCTCTCGTCAGATTTTGGCGGGAGGTCTGTTTTGAAAGATTTGGTCTGTTGCCCTTTATCTTTCTCTTATTTTATTTTTTACTTATTTTTGTTCATTGTTTCAGCAGCGTGCAGCTGCGGTCAGAATCTCGCCGTTTTGCCGGTGTTGGCTCCGGGCTGATCTGGAGAAAATATTCACTCATTTTTGTGCAATATGCCAAAAGAGTTTTTCCCGACGTTTGAACCGGCGTTCTGGAAATATTTGTTCGATCAAAAAAGGTGCATAAAATGGTTTTTTTTTGACATTTCAGTTTATTTTGCCGATTGTGATGATTTTTACGTTTTGTTACGAATGACCAAAAATAAGTAAAAAAAGTCATAGATTTGTAAACAAAAAATTAAAAAAGCGTATTTACATTTACGTAAATAATGTGGTATAATAGAAGAGAGGAATATAACGTTTTTTAAGAATTCATAGTTATAGCAAACGTAATTGGAAAGACCTGATGATTTCTCTTTCCGGATTGCACATCAGGTCAGGATTTAGTTCGTTTACTATAGATTCTTTATGAAATTCATCATAATTCGGGGGGCTAAAAATGGAGAAGCTTTCGCAAGATCAAATATTTAAAAAGACTATGAAATTTATGATATTCAGAATGATGATTCCGCTTATTTCGGCTGTTATTTCGGTAGTTGCCGTAAAAGTGACCACCGGCATTGTTGAAAACAACGGCGGCAGCAGAATGGGAATCGTCACTATACTGATTTGGTTTTTGGTTTCTTTAGGCGTGTATATAGGCTTGAGTTTCTTTGTAGGGTATAAGTTCCATGCAAGTCAAATGGCGATCATCGCCGATGCTGTGTCGTTCAATATGTTTCCTGACGACATTAAGGCGTATGCAAAAGAGAGTACGGAATACCGTTTTCCATCGGGCAATGAGTACATGGCATACAGAAACGCTGTGAGAAAATCTATTCAGGAACTTCAGTTGGAATTGAACACTTTTGCTGAAAATAAACTTCGCGTTCCTGTTCTGAAACAGTTGATCAGATTCGCGCAATTTATTATCGGTCATGCTTTGAGTTATACTTTTGATTTGATACTGTGTTATACGTTTGTTCGTGACGGTAAAACTCTGTTCACAAGCGCGGCGGATGCAATCGCGGTTTATTGGGATTCCTGGAGACGAATTGCCACAAACGTGATGTTTATCGCAATTGAAATCATTGTCGGCATGACAGTCGGTACGGCATTTGTGGGCGTTATTATTGCAACAATAGTCTCCCCCGCTTCAGGTCCTGCAGCAGGCGGATTGTGCGGACTTTGGGTTGGCTACTTGGTTGCAACCGCAGTAAAGGTTGTTATTGACACAAAGCTTTCACTCAAAACTCTTGATGCTTATTTCGAAGAGGCTCAGTACGCTGATTACAGCTCTGAGGAATATGAAGACATGTGCAGATATTCCAAGAGTTTCTCCAAGCTTTACCACAAGGCACTTGACGAGGCATTCGCAGTTCCGGACGGCGGTTACGGCAATAACTACGATGATTTCGTTGATGATTTTACCGACTATGGCAATGCTAACTACAGTTATGAGTATTGATTAGATTTATGATTTTTTCATGATTTTTTTCTCATGTTTCTCCTTTCTAAAAAGCAGACTCAAACATCGTTTGTTGTTTGAGTCTGCTTTGATTTATTTTAGTTGTTTAAACAACCTGTTTACATTATACCGCTTTTCTGATATAATATTAATTGACATTTAGATGTATTTGGGAGCGATACAATGATCAGGTTAAATTCAAAATTATCAAAATGGATATTATTCGCATTTACAGTTGTAATTCTGTGCAGCTGTGACGAAAAAAGCGATATCGATACGAATGAGAATGTTTCAAATATCGATGATACCGAAAGCGAAATAACCTACCAAGTTTCGTCAAACGACAACAGCATTCTGGATTCAATGACAACAGAGGAAAAAGTCGGGCAGCTTTTCTTTATTCGCCCGGAACAGCTCATTGATGACAGCTACGTAAACGATGAAGCCATTGTCGCCGAAGAGAACGAGGGCGTATTTTCCGTTTCCGATCAAATGAGAAAAATGTATGCACAATATCCTGTGGGCGGTTTTACGCTTTTTGCGAAAAATATAGACACGCCGTCACAGCTTTCGCAGTTTACAAGCGACCTTATCTCTATCGGCACAACAGATACAATCATCACTGTTGACGAAGAGGGCGGAATTGTCACACGTCTTGCGCAAAATCCCGCCTTTGGTCTGCCGCTCATAGACGACATGGAGAATATCGGCAGCACGAACGACGTTACAAACGCCTATGCCGCCGGCGATACAATCGGTGGATATCTCGCAGATTACAACATATTCTGGAACTTTGCGCCGGACGCCGACCTCAACACCAACCCCAACAACATTGTTATCGGAAGCCGTTCATTCGGTTCCGACCCGATACTCTGTTCCAAAATGGTGCGCTCGTACATTGACGGGCTGCATGCACACGGCGTAAAAAGCACGCTTAAGCATTTTCCCGGTCACGGAGACACCACAGATGACACTCACTCCGGCTATGTTTCCGTTGAAAAGACATGGGAGGAGCTAAAGCAGACGGAAATATTTCCCTTTGCCGAAAATCTTGATGCGACTGATGCCGTAATGATCGCACATATCACGCTGCCGAATGTTACAAGTGACGGACTTCCCGCCTCAATGTCGCATGAACTCATCACGGGAAAGCTGAGAGACGAGTTGGGCTTTGACGGCGTTGTGATATGCGACTCACTGGCTATGGGCGCAGTAACGGAAAACTACGCCTCAGACGAAGCGGCTGTACTGGCGTTTGAAGCCGGCTGCGATGTGCTGCTGACTCCGCAGAATTTTTATGAAGCGTACAAGGGTATACTCAACGCCGTAAACAGCGGCGAAATCACGCAGGAAAGACTTGACGAAAGCGTCGCGAGAATACTTGAGATCAAGGGCAATATCATCAACTAAGGTTTTAGCCTGCCTCCGGCGGCCAGCCTTTTTGAAAAAAGGCTGGGCGAAAAACTTTGTGCTGTTTTTTTGTGTGGCTTAATCTGATGATATTGAGATCAAGGGAAAGGGTATCAAGTTACGGCTACTCACTGTTTTTCGGGCAGGGCGAATTTAAAACACCAAGATTTTCTGCAAGCGGCTCAATAAGCGAAATGTCGGGATATCCGCGCCCTGTCTCCCATTTCGAAACAGTCTTGTCGCTGACGTTCATTTTTTCGGCAAGCTGCTGCTGAGTGATGTTTTTGTTTTTCCGCAGCCGCTTTACCATTGATCCTGTAACATATTGATTCATGTTATCATCTCCTTGATATCAGGATATCATAATACCGGAAAAGTTACAACCTACGTTTAGCATACAATCAAATCTTTGTGAACATTAAGGCAAAACTTGGCATATTATGGATAAGAAGTAAAAAATCCCGACTAAAAATATATTTTTCCCTGTTGACAAATTGATTTTTTATGGTAAAATAGAAATAATAATCGCAGAATTTTCTAATAATTCACGATCAGACTTGCAGCATTGTGCTGCTTTGTCGGGCTCTGAGGAGCAGCGGAATTCACCGCGGGACGTATTTTGTATGTTCCGCGGTTTTTTTATACTTAAAGGAGAACACGTCATGAAACAGTCAAATAAAAACGATATCGCCATGAAAGTATCCAATGTCAGCATAGCAGCAAACCTGCTGCTGTCCGTGCTGAAAGCCGCTGCCGGAATCATCGCCCACTCGTCGGCAATGATATCGGACGCAATACACTCCGCGTCTGATGTTTTCAGCACATTTATAGTTATAATAGGATTTCGCCTGTCCGCAAAGGAAGCCGACAAGGAACACCCCTACGGACACGAGCGGCTGGAGTGTGCCGCCTCGATAATACTTGCGGTAATTCTTCTGATAATAGGCTTGGAAATAGGCCGTTCGGCGGTACAAACGCTGATCTCCGGCTCCATAGAAGAGATCAAGATACCGGGAAGACTCGCCCTCATTGCGGCTATTGTTTCGATCGCAGTAAAAGAAGCGATGTATCAATACACAATATATTATGCAAAGCAAATCCACTCCCCCGCGCTGAAAGCGGACGCGTGGCACCACCGCAGTGATTCACTTTCGTCTGTTGGCGCGCTGATAGGCATAGGCGGCGCAAGGCTCGGTGTACGCGTACTTGAACCTATCGCGTGTGTTGTCATTTGTCTGTTTATTGTAAAGGCAGCCGGCGAGATATTCAAAGACGCAATTGACAAAATGATAGACAAATCGTGTGACGATGAGACCGAACAAAAAATGAAAAAAGTCATTGAAAACGAACCGGGAGTCCGAGACCTTGTTTTACTCAACACAAGAATGTTCGGCTCCAAGATATATGTTGACACAATAATAGCGGTGGACGGTGATATTCCGCTAACTGATGCTCACGATATAGCCGAACACGTTCACAGCGACATTGAAACCAACTTCCCCGACGTCAAGCACTGCATGGTTCATGTAGACCCCACATAAAGCCGATTTATCTTTTATAAAAATACAGATCCCGAAAACGCAATAACACTGCGCTTTCGGGATCTGTTGTTTCGGGTTTATGGTATGTGAAATATTTGTTATGGTGTAGGTGTAGATGTGGATTTAAGAACTGCTGTGTAGGTTATTGTGCCTTCGCCGCTGGTCTTTACAAGATTGACAAGAGCCGCATAGTCGGGCTGTCCGGAAGTTTGATTTGAATTATCCTTATTCCAGCAATCGAATTCTTTAGTTCCGATGTATGCTTCATTTACGGTCAGCGTAGTATTCTTCAATGTACTCAAAGCATCATTCATCGTTTTTGCGATAACGCTTGTAGTAGCATCATCATTTTCGCTGCCTGTGGCAATAACAACTCCGTTATGCTTGATCGTATGCACGTAGTAGTCTTCACTATTAGTTTTCTTAACCATTGTGAATACAAACGCATACTGAGATGTACCGCCTGCTTCATTGAAGTAAGACCTATTATCGTCATCTGCCTTGAATACGACTGTCTTTTGATATTCTTTCGTTGTACCATCGGCAGAAGCGAAGTGAATATCGAAGTCACATGTAAGCCCCTGATAATTTGCCCTCAAAGTGTAAACGCCATCGATATAACGAGAAGGATTAGCGATCTTCAGTTGATTATTATTGGTGTCATCGCTCAAATCGTGTGGTGTATTTTTTCCGAATCTTGGATCATCCTTAGTTTTTTCAACATAAGTGTACGTGATCGAATTCATAATAGCAGCGTCTTCAGTATTATTCGGATCAAGTTTCACCTCGGTTCCGTTGCCCATGATCTTGTATACGTCAAGTTCAGTTTTGCTGATCGTTGATTCATTACCTGTCACTGGTACCGCATTGTTATACTCAACACGAATGCCCTTATAGCCGTTGAACTTATTCTCTTCAACGTCAACTTGGCTGAACTTGTCGTAGTACTCGATCTCGTTATCGAAAATGACCTCTGCGGAACCGTTTGCACCAATAGTGAGCGTTGCCTTTTTATTTGTATCGTCGCAGCTATCGCCCGAAACATTAACTTTGTTATCATCGCTTATGCTAACGTGTTTAAACTTATACCTCGAAACATTGACCTCGGTAACTTCATATCTGCCCGGTTCTATGTCGTAGTAGGCAGTGGAAGCCGTATACGTTCCGTTTGTGTTTGAGGTGTTTTTCTCAAAAGTAAGCTTAACGGTTTTCACACGCTGTTGAGCTTCCGTAAGGTCTTCAATTGCATTTCCTGTACTATCGAACTTGCCTGTCTGCTTAATTCTGAAGATGAATGTCGGTTCGCCCCATGCGTCTGCATTAAGATAATCGATATTCTTTGTTACCTTCAGTTTAGCCTTTTGAGCTTCGTCTCGGCAAATAAGGTCAACGCCGGTCTCGCAGTTGTTTCTGCCAACGGTGAATTTCACTTTGTTGTCGGCATTATTTTCATTGGAGTTTGTTTTTACAAAGCCTGAAGGTGCGCCTATTTCTACAAATTCATAGCTGCCCCAGTCAAGACCTTCGACATTGATAAGACCGTTATTGTTGGTTACCATTTGGGTATAGACAATAATACTACTGTTGCTGTCAGTTTCGTATCCTGTAAGACCGTCTAACGAAGCGGGCTTCACAACGTATGTGCCATCAGAAGTTCTTTTTATTACATCAATGGCTGAATTCGAGTTTTCCTTATGAAGCTCAAATGTCGCTCCTTCGAGCGGTGCGCCTACCGGTGTAGTTGCAGTTGCCTCCTTAGCGACCTTTTTAAGCGTAGCTTTGCCCGGTATGCGGGTATCGCTTGCTTTTGTGATATACACGGTCATATCGGCTTTTTCAGCGTCGATAGTGAAGTTCATCTCCTCATCAGCATCCTTATTGTAACCGCCGGGAGGTGTTACTTCTTTCCAGTAGTAATCACCCCATTTTTTCAGGACTACTTTGCCATCGGATACAATAACATAATCCGATTCTGTTGTACTGTTTTGGTATGGGGTTTCAACAGTTACGCTTTTTGTCAGACCGTCATCACCGGTAGTTACCTTTGCGATCAACTCAGATGTCGAGTCATCCTGTTTATAATACAGCTCAAACTCTGCGCCGTTAAGAGGATTCTCGTATTTGTCCTGCTTGTAGATGTCCACTGTTGCTGTTTTGCGGGGGTCTTCGTGAACGATAACAAAACTGCTCTCATGGTTAAGATAATTTACCTCAAACACTGCGGTATTAGCTGTGCCATTTACGGAAAATCTCTCTTCGTGATTGTCTATCTCATAACCGATAGGCGCTTGACACTCCAAAAATGCATACGTGCCGTGTTCAATGAGCGAAACCGTAACCGAACCATTGCTGCCCGTTTGTACAGTATTGGCGATATCCCAGTATGCCTTGATCGCTGTCATTGAAGCTGCCGCATTATTAAAGTTGAAGTTTTCAATCGCCTCTTTTGCTGAGTTAAGATATGCTGCGTTTGCTTCATCTTCATCTGCCGATGTTTCCGCAGTTGTTACGATTCTCGGTATCAGTCTAAGCATGTAGTAAGTTGCTTGACTTGATGTGATCGGTAAATCTGTCGAAGCATCTTGTTTTGTAAGTGTTGCAGTAGCTTTTTTCTCTTCATTGCGAATCTTTTTATCTCCGCTAAAAGTATCCGTTGATTGATTATTATCATTAACACTTAGCGTGAAGTTATACGGCATTGAATCCAATTCATAACCGGTCGGTGCATCGATCTCAACAAGCTTATACGTTCCAAGCGGCAGACCGGTGATATTTATCTCTCCGTTAGCTCCCGAGATAACATCTGTCGTGTTTGTCTGCGTGTAAGGATTCGTTGTTTCATCGGACTTAGCAGCTGTGCCGTCAAACGTATACGTTCCGCTTGTTCCGGTCACATAACATATAACATCAACTTGGTTTTCTTGTATCTTGTACAAATTAAACTTTGCGCCCGGAAGCGTCAGATCATGGTAATTCGGATAAGTCTTATACAGATCCTCGTATGTCTTATCGATCTTTGTCAAGCTAACATTGTGAGTTATTTCTTTGTTAGTAAGAGAAAGTTCTACAGGATTAACTATCGTTGTGGTTTCGTTTTGGGTCGTAACCGTCGAGCCTGTTAATACCGATGAAGCTTGATCCAACTCAAACCCGCTGATAAGCGATTGTTCCGCAACAGAATAAGTAAAAGGATCGTTGTTGTAATCATACACCAATTCATTGGTGTATTCACTGTTAGCGGAATAAGTACTCGCCGCAGGAGCAGCTATTGAAGTTGTGCTTAATGGGTGGATTGTCACGTCTGTAGACTTAGCCGTATCAGTAGGATTAACTCCCGTGCGTTTTATATCCACCGCAACAGCAGTCGGAGTATGCGCAGGATATACGTCTAAGTATTCCCAGTTTTTGGTGACTTTTACCTTTGTCAGCGGGAGTGTGTTGATAACGGTATACTCATCATATACGCCTGTATGGTTTTCCCATTGGTGCGATGTTCCGTCTGATCTCACATAACCGTAATGCGCCCCGCCGTAATGCGAAGTATCATCGGGGCTTTCCGATACTGTATACACTATCGGGTCTCCTGCTTTGTCATAAGCGGGTACATTTGTAAAGGTCACATTATCTCTCAACGCAGCGTCATTATTATCCTTATCTATCAAGCCCTCAAATGTGATCGCTGACGGAATAGCCGTGTCTTTTACGTCTGCGTGCAGCTTCATATATACGTTGTAGTGGAGTGAAGCTGCGTCTGAATAACCTCCGTCTACCCATTGCTTGGTGATCTTTACGGAACGTGTTATCAACGTGTTTTTAACTTCCAGCTCTTTTGACGATGACGTTGTCAAAGCTTTGTCTGTGGTGTACTTGGTAGTATAACCTTTGACCTCCGTCTCCTCGACCTTGAAAACATACTCAGTGTTGCTAAAATCATACTTTAGAAGTCCGGAAATAGTTTTTGTCCAAGTAT
>CADCOF010000096.1 GCA_902802975.1 uncultured Ruminococcus sp.
GGACAGTGTGATGTATCAAGTTGGAAAAACATAATGCTCCCATCGGATAATTAAGCAGCTTTGCATAAAAGTGGTGATAGACATTGAATACGTTAAACATAGTTTTGGTAGAGCCGGAAATACCACAAAATACCGGCAACATAGCCCGCACATGCGCAGTGACAGGCGCACGCCTTCATCTGATAGAGCCGCTGGGGTACAAGATCGACGACAAAAAGTTAAAGCACGCCGGGCTTGATTACTGGCAGTACCTCGACGTGCAGATATACAAAAATTTAGATGACTTTTTCTCGAAAAACAACGGCACATATTTCTATTTTTCAACAAAAGCGCAGCACATTTACACAAAGGTGACATACCCCGACAATGTGTATTTGTTTTTCGGAAAAGAGAGCAAAGGCTTGCCCGAAAAGCTGCTGTTTGACAATCCCGATACGTGCGTGAGAATACCGATGATGGACGAAGCGAGGAGTCTCAACTTGTCGAATTCCGCAGCAATCGCCGTGTACGAAGTTCTCCGCCAGTGGAATTACCCCGAACTCAAATGCTCCGGCGAGCTGCGCGACTTCAAATGGGCGGACATAAACAATTCTTTCTAAGACGCGGTCGTTCCCGTTTAGATTTATAGTTACAAAAAGTAACCGTTAGGTTTTACAGACCGGCGGTTACTTTTTTTGTTATCCTGCAAAACTTCTGATTGAGTGGTTGGAAAAATATTTTTTTCAGAACCGAAAAAGTTGCATAAAAGTATGCAACAAAACCGCGATTTGGGGGTATAAGTGAAGGGGGGGTTTTCAATGTGCAATGTGCAATGTGCAATGGTGTGAAATGCGATAGTTTACCACAACGACAATAGTTTTGTGGAATGCGAAGATTTGTGATCGAAAGTGAAAAGCTCAGATCTAGCATTCATTGCACATTGCACATTGCTAATTAAAAAAAGGGGGGTGATGATTTAATGAGTGACGCAGTAATTGTTGGGCTGATAACCGCAGGCGCGGCAATCATCTGTCAGGTGATACTCGCTATGTCGGGGAGAGCGGCTTTGCGCAGAGATAACGCGGAAAACCAAAGGCTGATTACATATAGGCTGGAGCAGCTTGAGCGCAAAGTCACAGCTCATAATAATGTTATAGAGCGAACGTACAAACTCGAACGAGACGCCGAGATTATCAAAGAGAAACTCTCGAATGCCAACCAGAGAATTGATGATCTCGAAAAGAAGCCTTAGCTAAAATAAATTAAGTGGAAGGAGTACAAAATTTTATGTTAAACAGTGAGTGGTTCAAACGTGCCGCACGTACATTTTTTCAAACAGCTTTAGGCTATATTATATTTGCCGTTCCGAATATTGATTTTAATAATACATCGGCAATCAAAACGACATTAATCGGAATAGGCGTCAGTGCAGCCGCTGCAGGTGTGGCTGCCGTTATGAATATTAATGAGGAGGACAATAAGATATGAAAATTATTCAGAAATATACAACAGCAAATCCATGTTTTTACGGTGACGGATATATTACGCCAAAGGGGCTTATGCTCCATTCTGTGGGCTGTCCGCAGCCGGACGGCAGCGTGTGGGCGAACGCGTTCAACGCCGACATAGGCGCGTGTGTTCATGCATTTATCGACGCAAACAACGGCACAATATACCAGACGCTGCCATGGAATCACCGCGGCTGGCACGGCGGCGGAAGCAGCAACGACACGCATATCGGCGTTGAAATGGGCGAGTCTCAGTACATCAGCTACACCTACGGCGCGACGTTCACATGCTCGAACATAGCCGCAGCAAAACAGCAGGCGGCAACGGCGTACAACGCGGCGGTGGAGCTTTTCGCATATTTGTGCAAGCAGTACAAGCTTGACCCGATGACACAAATTTGCAGCCACGCGGAGGGGTGCAAAAAGGGCATTGCAAGCAATCACGCAGACCCCGAGCATTACTGGAATCAGCTCAAGACGGGCTACACGATGGACGGTTTCAGAAAGGACGTCAAGGCGAAAATGGGCGCAGTCACGGTCACGCAGACGCCAACAACTCAGGCGAATAATACAAACACAACAAACACAATGCTTGTGCGTGTGCGCATTCCCGATCTGAACATAAGAAGCGGTGCCGGCACAAATTATCAGTCCAAAGGATTTATTCCACCGTCGATCTACACGATAGTTGAAACGAAAAAAGCCGGCGGGTACACCTGGGGCAAGCTGAAATCCGGCGCAGGGTGGATCGCCCTTGAGTATACGGAACCGGCAGGCCGCGGTACGCGCGCGTAAAAGCTACTTATACAAAAGAATTATAAATGAGCAAAAAAGTAAAAATGCACAAAAATTTCTACCTGAGCGGTTGGAATTTCGATACAATAATTGTAACTATTCAGAATACAAAAGTTCTCTATCGAACGAATTTCATTTCTCTA
>CADCOF010000097.1 GCA_902802975.1 uncultured Ruminococcus sp.
AAACAATAGAGAACAAGACCGCGGGTTTGAATGTGCCGGAAAAGATAGAAAACGCACCGGCAGCAAGCGCGAATATTACAACCGAAACAATAGAGAATAAGACCGCGGGTTTGAATGTGCCGGAGAAGATAAAAGATGTGCCTTCGGTAGATGCGGCAATTACTATCGAGGACATAAAAGCGAATGTTGATGTAACGCTGAAAACAAAAATGGAACAGCATGAGCCGACGAAAGTTCGGGTTTCAAAGATTGAAGTTGACAGTGTTAATGTTCCGACAATAAACGAACAGCAGACTGCGGCAGTTGAATTCAAAGGTGTTTCGGTGGCTGTTCCTTCGGCAGGTGATATTTCCGGGTTCGAAGGGAAAGAAGCAAGTTTTGATTCAGTGAATGTTGATGTTCCGAAGGTTGAACATTTGCAGCACGGTTATTCTCAAGAAGAGAATAAGCCTGTAAACATTGACACAAATGCAATTAAAGTAAACGTAGACTACAACACAGTCAATAAGCTCGAATTCAAGCCGATTGATCGGACGGAAAGCGCAGCTGTGGATATTCCGGAAATTAAAATTCCCGATCTGAGCGCGGAAATTAACGAGCTTTTGAAAATGACTGTTTAACAACGATATATTAGTGTTGAGACACTCTTGGTAGGGGAGTATATATAGAGCTTACTGCTTTTGCAGACACATGGCTTAAGTCACAAGCTTGTGTGTAAGCTTTGTTTATATAGAATATTTTGAGAGAGTAATTATTATGAAAATTTTAAAAAAATCCGCAGCAATTGTTATTGCATTGATTGTTATTTGTACGTGCATGTTTTCAGTGTCTGCAGCAGACGTAAAAGAACCTCTTCAGGCATATTTTTCTACAGATGGAAAGATCATAAGAATATTTACGTCACAGCAGCTGAATGAGAATGCAGAGCTGCTTGTTGCCAATGAGAGGCTTGGGGCTACAGTCAAGAATTCGGATATTAAAATCAGAACTATATTTCTGATTGATAATTCAACTTCGATGCCTTACAATTTGCGCGATGAGATAAAAAAATCGATACGTAATTATGTTGGGAAAATGCCGAAAAGCGAAAGTGTAAAAATAGCTATTTTCGATACGAAAATCAATGTTTTGGCAGATGAATATTCAAGAGATAAAGAGTTTATTGATTATGAGTTGTCAAAGGTTGATTATAACGGACAAGATAGTTTGGTGTATGACGCATTGCTTAAGGCAGCAAAAAACGCAAAAACAAATGAAGATGTTTATTACAGAACAATACTGATTACAGACGGTGTAGACAGCCAGAAGGGGACGTCTTTCGATCTTCTCCGAACTGAGATCAGCGAAAACGGACGCTATCACGTTGATGTGGTGCAGGCATACAGCGGCGGTTCTGCTGACGTTAACCTGAAAGCCATAGCGTCATTGGGTTCCAATACTTTTATGACATTTAAGAGCGGGAGTAATTTTGAATCTCTCATTCCCGGAAAGATATCGCTTATAAAGGCAGAATTGACTAACAGTGTTACAACCGGAGAGCTGAAGGGTGTAACGATCAAGAACGGCGATAAGAATATATCGATAGGTTCTATTTTGTTCCCTCAGGTTGAGATTGAGGATCCTGTTTCAAGTGAGGAAGTATCGGAGGAACCGGAATCCTCCGAGGAAGAAAGCTCCAGTGAGGTAATAGAAGTATCCAGCGAAGCACCTAAAAAAGAGACAAACGGTAAGCTTGTTATCGGATTTGTAATCGGCGGTGTTTTGCTTGCGGCAGGTATAGGCGCAGTCTTGTTTATATTTGTGTTTAAAAAGCCAAATTGTAAGGTCATTGTTGAAATAACAAAAGATGATGCAAGAGATAAGACGGATATCGGTAAAGATGAATGGGAGTTTCCGGTTAACTCGGAATTCAGAGTAGGAAGAATTCTGAAGCCGGCGTCGGGTGACAATTCATCTATCAAAGAAAATCACAAAGCAATTTGTGAGAAAGCAACTAATGATGACATAAGCAGTATCGGGCGAAATGCATTTGCATTGTCATATAATGTTGAGAAGAAGGAACTTGTAATTAAGAATAATGCAATGAGCGCAATGTTTTCTGTCGAGAAAGGCGACTCAAGAATAGATGTAAAGACGTCGCAGCAGTTGGCTTTGAACAAGGGTGATAAAATATTGCTGGGCAATTATACGACAATTGAGATACTTGATATCTCCGTTGCAAAGAAATAGCAGCAATATGGAGGATTTATGGAAAGTAATAAGCTATTAATCGGAGCGCAGTTTGTAGATGAAAATGGAGCCGGTATTGTTATTGAGCTTATTGTTTTAAGAGATATCACATTAAAACAGCTGGTAGATGGTATTAATTACGGACTTAAGAAAAGAGACGGCAACGATGTAAATCATATATGTCGGGAAATATGCATGGATTGTCTGAATTCCGTAAATTATGAGGGTATATTCACTAAGCTTACGCTCACTTCGTATAATGATTCCTTAATCTTTGAAAAAGATGCAAAAGGCAGAATAATTCTCAGAGTTTCTGATTTGAACAAGCCTCTGTACGATATTGGGTTTATTACATCAACGAGATTGGTGTTTGACAGTACCGAATCATATGAGACATTTGAGGTCAATACATCAAATATTATTCCGGCGTTCAACCCGAATAACAAAGCGAATACAGCAATTGTATTTCCACAGTACAATATCAGTACTCGTCAGATGTATAAATTTAACAGTTCTCCCATCGAAATAATACCGCCGGCCGATCCGCCGCAAAAGCAAGGTCAGAACTTGTTTTTTACGATTCTTCCCACTGTGATGATGGTGTCCACAATGATACTTGTCAGAGGCTTTGTTATGGGAAACGGCTCCTCGGGAATGGGTATGGTGGCTATGAGCGGCGCGATGGGCGCAGTTACATTGGTTACATCAATAATGAATTATGTGCGGGAAGGTAATAAATACAAAAAAAATCTAAAGAATTGGCGAGAGCAATACCAATCTTATATTGGCAAGAAAATAGCGGAAATTAAGCAGAGACAAACATTAGATGTAAAGAAACTTTGCGAGCTGTATCCTGATGTCAATGATATTTTTGACAATAATAATGTTAATCAGAGCGTATACAGCATATCGCAGAATATCTTTAGCCGGTCTTATGCGGATCGTGATTTTTTGACTGTCAGGCTTGGCGTATCAGATGATGTTCAAAATATGTTTGAGATTGTCGGCACAGGCAAAGACGCGGTATTTTCGTCATCAAATTTTGATTTTAGTGATGGCTCGGTAAAACTTCATATTCCGGCTGACAAGGATTATATGGATACGGAAGATCAGCGTTACTATCTTAGCAATCTTCCAAAGTTTATTGCGGACTATTACAGAAATATGAAAGGCGCACCGTTGATGCTCTCTCTTAGAAACTGCGGTGCATTGGGAATTATTTCGATAGATTCGAATAAGAGTAATTTCTTGATTGAGAGAATGATATTTGACCTTTGTTTTTATCATTCGCCCGATGATTTGCAGTTTGTTGTTTTGTTCCCTAGAACAGACAATCCGTCAAAAATCGAAAACACAATCAAGGTGTATAAATTTCTCCCTCATTTCAGAGAGCTGTTTCCGGATAAATCGCAGTTTGTATTTTCAACGGAGGACGCAAACTCCACGTTCAGCATGATGCTGAATATCATGGGAAGAAGAGCCGAGGATTCGTCTTCGGGAACAAAACTTCCGCACATAGTATTTATTGTGTATGATGAATATGATTTGAAAGAGCATGCTTTTTCGCAGTATTTGCCGGCAGCACCGGAAGCCGGCAAGCCTTTCGAAAACACATTGGGGTTGTCATTTATCTTTCCAAAGCTGTATAAAGAACATTTGCCTAAATATTGTGATCGTGTGATACGAATCCATAATGATCATTATGAGCTTGTTCCGCATGAAAATGAGATGGAAAAGCAGATGTTCAATTATTCGATCAAGGATAGTTGGGACAGACATCTGTATAATTCATATAAAATATTGTCTGCACTCAGCTATGCCAAGATATCGGCAAACGGAAAAGTGCCTTCTACAGTAAGCTTGTTTGAATTGTACGGCTTGAAAAAAGATAATATCAATATAGGTGAATTTTGGGAAGGCGTAGGCGGTAAGAGAAAATACAATGTAAAATCGTCTATCGGAGTGCCTGTGGGCAAAACGGAGAGCGGAATCATCGAGCTTGATCTCCACGAAAAATATGACGGTCCGCATATGCTTGTTGCCGGAACTACCGGTTCAGGTAAGTCCGAAACCATTATTTCGTATTTGCTTGGGCTGTGCTTGTGCTTCAGACCTGATGAAGTTAATCTCATGCTTGTTGATATGAAGGGCGGCGGATTTATCAAGCGTATCGGTACACTGCCTCATGTGGTTGGTTCTGTAACCGACGTTGACGGAGATGAAAACGGCACGGGTGCCGAGTATATGCTCAGAAGATTCCTTGATGCGTTGAGATCGGAAATTCGCAGAAGAAAAATATTATTCAACTCTATGCATGTTGACAATATCAACGCGTATATCGACGCATGCCGCGATATTGACAGACATATCAAGAAAATCAACAACCGTCTCAGAGGCGAGAACAAAGATGAAATGTCTGACAAAGAGGTTGAAAGCATTATCAGACAGGCAAAGCAGAATCCGCTGGCTCACTTGATATTGGTAGTTGACGAGTTTACCGAGTTGAAGCGATTCTCGTCCGAAAATAATGATGTTGACTTTATTGGCGAGATTACAACGATTGCCAGAGTCGGTCGAAGCTTGGGTTTCCATATTATTCTTATTTCGCAGAATATAGAAGGTGCGATTACCGATGATATCAGGGTAAATTCAAAATCCCGACTTTGTCTTAAGGTTGCAACACGTCAGGCGTCAAAAGAAATGATAGGAAGTGATCTTGCTGCCAGTCCGTCAATGCCCGGAAACGGCAGAGCTTATTTGCTGGTGGGAACAGGCTCCAAGTTTGAGTATTTTCAGTCGGCGTATTCAGGTGCCACGGTTGAAGATAATATGGAAGCACCGATAAAAATTATTGAAGCCAGCAAGACAGGTCCGTACATGGAATTCTACAGTTCCGAGACCGACAACGAAGAATTTATCACGCGTAAGGCGGAGCTTGAAAAACAAGGAAAGCTCGAAACGCAGCTTGATGCGATTGTTGGTGCGATCAAGACTTTTTATGATGCCAACAGCTCCAGATACGGTGTTCCGCACATCGTGTTCCAAAGACCCCTTCCTGATAAAATGGTTCTTAGTGAAGGTCTTATTTACGAATATCAGGATGGCATTTTTGCGCCTGTAAGGGAGGTGTAACAGTATCATGAAACCTTTGGAAATGGGAATATATGACGATCTTGATACGCAGACTCAGCCGTTGTTGAATGTTGATACGCTTAAAGATAATATAATTGTTTTCGGCGGGCATATGACAGGAAAAACAACATTCCTTAAGACATTGATACTTAGAATGCACCATAATTTTCAGTGGGGAGATAATGAGGAAATCTATATAATAGATTTTGGCGGTAACCTCAGTGAATACGGAAAAATGCCAATGGTGTCGGCTTGCTTTGATAATTCAAATGAAGAAGATATCAGAAGAGTATTTAAGACTGTTGAAAATCGTCTTGAACACAATAAGAAGATGCTGAAATCTTCTCAGTTTTATGAAGTGTACAATGAAGACAGCGATATAGAAAAGCCGGTACATATTACGCTTATTGTAGATAATATAAGTTCATTCCTCGCTGATGAAAGAAACGAGATGTATCATGAGACGCTGATGAATTTTTGCAGAGATGGTTTGTCAAAGGGATTGAGCGTTATTTTTACAGCCAGTGATACCGGTAATGGTATCGGCAGGTTTATGTCGTCGTTTGGAAAGAGATTTGCGTTTGATGTTCCAATGGAAGTCTATATAGATGTGTTCGGCATGAAAGTAGACGAGCCGATAAAAAAGCCGGGGCGCGGTGTTGCGGTTGTTGACGGAAAACCCAGGGAATTTCATACGTTTATGCCGTTTATGAATGAAAAAGAGGAACTGGGACCGTTTTTGGATTATGTTTCTACTTTGGATTACAGCACTAATAAACTCAAAGCATTTAACGGTGATCTTACTTATGATAATTTTGGCGAGTTCTCCTCGGATGGCAGAGGCATAGAGGAGCTTGAACAGGATGAAATAGCTGTTGTGGGGCTTGATTATTATGATCATGAGCCTGTTGTGATCAATTTCCATGATATACATTCCATTGCTATATACGGTAAAAAGAAGTTTGGTAAATCAAATTTGCTGTATGTTCTTTTAGGTGCAATGTGGAGAAAGCACCCGTATTATCGATATGTTTTCTTGGACGACGGGCGCAGACAGCTTGAAAATCTGCATGTGCCGGACAATGATAATCAGTTTTATTTTACGAAAGTAGAGCAGTTAGTTGATTTTTTGGATTCAAATGGATATCACGGTAAACCGGGAAACAGATCATTTCAGGAGAAAGAAACTCCCCCTACTGTGTTTGTGCTGCAAAGTAAGATGTTGTTTCAGAGCGTTGGTAAAAATGTACTTAGTATATTCTCAAAGCTGACGGCTGTTGCCGAAGAGAAGGGTCTGTACTTTATTTATTCGGACGTGAGGAAGAGCGGCAGCGGAGACAGAGAAGCAGAGTCCTTCCTGAATAACAGTTTATCGGCCGCTTTTCTGCTTGATAGTATTGCAGAGTTTGTTGCAGATAAAGGCAGCAGGTCGGTATTCGGCGAGATGGATCCCAAAGAATTGAAAAACGAATATGCAAGATGTGAACTCGGTGACGGATATTTTTACGATATTGAAAGCGATGAGCTGAAAAAATTGAAGTTTATCAGAGTTTAACCTAACGGGCAAAAAGTGTCCCGCATCTCAGGCAATGTCATCAACTTAAGCTTTCGGTATGCCTCCGGCGGCAAGCCTTTTTGAAAAAAGGCTTGGCGAAAAACTTTGTGATGC
>CADCOF010000098.1 GCA_902802975.1 uncultured Ruminococcus sp.
GAGCCGTCCCCGACGGTTGGGAACCGCCCCCGGCGGCAACGTCTGCCCCCGGCAGACCGCACCCTCAAAGAGGAAGGCATCAAGTCCCCCTCACCCCTGCCAACTTAAGGTTAGACAGAGAGCATCACAAAGTTTTTCGCCAAGCCTTTTTTCAAAAAGGCTTGCCGCCGGAGGCGCCATTCAGCCCTTTGCATTTGCTCATTTATAGTATCCTTCTGACTATTTACTCTTTTCCGCAATATCATGAACAAACTTTGCCATTTGTTCCGACTGCAGCATCGTTGACATATGGCCGCCTTCTATATACTGCATGTCTTTATCAGGCGCAGTTACCTTTTCCATATAGTTCTTAACCAGACCATCGTTATCATCATTTTTCCCCTGAAGAACATAAAACGGCATTTCGTACTTTGTTCTGTTCAAGAGTGAAAATTGAGAATAGAATTCCTGCTGATCATCTATCGTAAAACCGGAAACATCCTCGGATTTGCTGATCTTATATAACTCCGATAACGAATAATAAGGACAAAAATACACAGCCGCTATCACATTATAATCAGCGTCAAAAACGCTTTCATCATCGGGCATATACTTACTTACCACCGTCATTACAATTTCTGTCTGACTGCGCAGTTTCTCCATAACCTCTTTCAGCTCCGGGTTATTTTCAAGTATAGCAGCGCGCTCTTCCGGTTCTGCGGTTGAAAGGCTGTTAAATGCATCCATCAAATCTTTATCGAGATCGTAAAGCAAAGTAGGCTCGTACTTCTGTGCAAGCTCGTGATCTGCCTCGTTGCCCTCCGTTCTTTTCAAAAGCTCCCACTTAACTGCAAGCAAGCCCTCTCTTTCGTCAACACATTGAGAAAGATTGATTATACACTCAACTTTATCGGGGTGATTCAGCGCGTAATCGCAGCCGTAGAACGTACCCCATGACATACCCAGCAGAGTAATTTTTTCTTTTCCAAGACGTTCGAGCATACTGTCAACCACAAATTCAATGTCACTTCTCATCATTTCGGGCGTGATTGGTTCATCTTTTGGGTCTTTGAGCAGCGTTTTGCCGCTGTTTCGCTGATCCCAGCAAATCACTGTATAATCCTTCGCAAGCTTTCGCATTTCCACCCAATCCGCATAGCTTGTGGAATATCCTGGACCGCCGTGCAGATACAGCATTGCCGGGTTATTTTTGTCCTCACCATAAATACTGATCCACTGCTGCTGACCGTTCACATCAATATACATTTGCTCGTTAATACCATTTTTTGGAGTAGTGCTGTTAATTTTCTGCCCCACAAATCGAACAACAAGCGCAAGCACAACAATTGAAACAAGACATATACCGATCCATTTAAAAACTTTCAATACCTTCTTCATTATATTTGATCTCCTCTTAATTGCCGCGAGAAAATAAAAAATTTATTGTGCGGCGAATAATTACCAACTACTATATATTGTAACATGATTTAATCGAGTATACAAGAATAAATTTTAATTTATTGCATAAAAAACGAAAAGATAAGAAAGCACACTTACTTCCTTATCTTTCTGATAATTTTCCCTATTTTTCTTTTTATACGTTTAACAAATGTTACCGTGCCATACTTTTTTGCAATATATTCTATATCATGTGAATAATAATCCTGCCAGAATTTTTCACGGTCTTTATCTATAGGCGTTGGTTTTTCCAGATTTTCCTGCCAACAGTCGGCTGTATTGGATTCAAACCAATCAAAACTGCCCTTAGCTTTTTCAAAAAGTGCCTCTCCCCTGTCTGTATGGATAAGAAAAAGCGACGTTCCCATTTCATCAAATTTGTCGGGCATTTTCTCTTCGATATGCCAAAAATCACCGATCGTTATGTCCGTTGCGCGCTCTGTAGTCGAATACGGGCATTTATGGCATGATAACCTCAATGCTTTTTTGCTGTAAAAAATCTTTACATACGGTTTAATAGAAACCTCTTTGCCGCCGATAGTAACAACAGCTGTCGGGTGATTCCAACCGTTTCGTTTATCTTTAAATGTAAGATTTTCGATTTTTCCGTTTGTCTCAAGACTTTTTGCGTATTCTCTCCACAGCATCGGACTTGGCGAGCCGTGGCATATGATATCGACTACCGTCACTCTGTCACGCAGACCGCACATTTCGGCATACGACTTAAACCCCGCCGCCTGACAGCCTGTACCCACAAAAAGCAAATCATTATCGGGATTATCCTCAAGCCATTTTTTTGCTTTTATAAATATATCTCCCGGTATCGACTGCATATATTTGGAGCCGCGCGCTGCATTGCGCTCTTCAGCTGTTGTAATTAATTTGTACTCCTGCTGATGAGATTCGTAATTATACGACGAACA
Organism: uncultured Ruminococcus sp.; assembly: GCA_902802975.1. GTDB lineage: Bacteria > Bacillota > Clostridia > Oscillospirales > Acutalibacteraceae > RUG592. The sequence continues at coordinate 2,361 of CADCOF010000098.1, forward strand.
CACAACCGCGCCGCCCGCAGACAGAAAAATATCCGACAGCGCAGTAAACGCACCTCCGGAAGATGACGCCAAAAGCTCCTGCCTGTCTTTGAGCCGTCCGCCGTACACCTTTGTACACGGAAGGAGACTTACCATCATGAATCACCTTCCTTTTGATCTTTCTTGAAAGAACAAACCGAAATACACCTGTAGCATCTCACACATTTCTCAGCGTCAACAACAGGATACAAAAAGCCCTCTTTGTCCGGTTCCATAGAAATTGCACAAACGGGGCATATTGCAAAACACGCAGAACAGCCGCAGCAGTTTTCAAAAACATCAAATAACACGGGAAGTGGTTTCTTGTTAGTAACATTTTCAGCATTCTTATACCGTAAAAAGTTATGCGCTTTCATTTCTGGCATTTTTTGACCTTCCTTTGATTACATTTATAATTTTATTAAGGATTTTTACAGCAATTAGAGTTACTGAAAACACCACAAATGCTCCTATATAACTATATATATCTTCAACACCTATCTTTTCCACTATCTCATCCAATACTGTAATAAATATGGGATGAAGAATATAGATCCATGTTGAATCTTCTTTTCCTATCTTTGAAAACATATTTTCTTTACGTCCAACAAAGTATAGAAAGAACAAAAAAACAAAACAAGCAAGAAAAGTAGTAGATAAATAATGATCTCCAACGGGCTTAGGATCAATACTAACAATAATCCTACGTTCCATGAATGATGTAATAATAGTCAAAACAATCAGTGTGACAAGCTTTGGTTTACTATATAGCTTTTGACGAATTACATCGCCTTTTTCTTTGAATAATAATCCGATGCTAAAATATGGTATTCCAATAAACAGCCAATTGCGAAAAAGATAAACAGGAAAATCACGATGGAACGGAATACAAGAATATTTTCCAAGCAACAGATAACCAATTAACAAGAATGGAGTACAAAAATACAATATCTTTCTGCATTTTTGCAAACCAAAAATTCTTCTCAACAAGTTTTCTGTAACTACCACATATAAAATTGCACCAAGATACCACAAATGATAATGAAAGGGCGACGCGTTAAACAAAAGAAATTTAATAAGATTTTTAATTGTAAACGTCTCATTCAGCCAAACAATTAATTGACCTTTTAATAAAGACAACATGCACTTCCAGATCAAAAATATTCCATTTCCAATCAATAAAAGCTTTAAAAGCTTTATACTCTGCTTTCGGGAAGATGACGGTTTGAAAAAATATCCGGTTATCATCAAAAAAACAGGAACTGCCATGCGAAATATTGAGTCTATATACCTACCTGCCACACCGGGAAACGGAACATGGTTACAAACAATAAAGAATGCACAAAGTGCTTTCAATTTATCGAGATTACTGTATCTTAACCGATCAACTTTATCAACTTTATCAGCTTTATCTGTGAAATTATGATTACCTATACTCACAATCAAACACACCTTAAAAGTAATTTCTGAAAAATTTCATTATTTATGATTTTTTAGAATTTTTAATCCTTTTTTCCAAACTGCGTTGATAAAACTCTTATTCAAAACAGCAAAAACGATTACGCCAAATACAATATTTACAATATTCAGTATCGTCATTTGCATATAACATAATATCAATTCTGCAACAAGAACCAATAAGACAATAGCGATATGTTTTACATCATATTTTATTGCAACAAGTTTTCTGACGTCAACCATTCTGAACACGAAAAGCAAAATATAACTGATGAGAGTGGAACCTGACGCAGCATAAAGTCCGATAAAATTAATCAGACCTATGTCAATCACCAAATTGCAAACTGCGGATACCATCGTTGTAATACCAACGCTCTTTGTATCTTTATACGCTACATATATTCCGCCGAGATACGTACATTGGCTGTAAAAAAACATAGCCAAAAACAGCAGCGGCATCTGAAAATACGCTTCGCCGTAATCGCCTCTTATCAGCAGCATAAAAAGCAGCGGCGTAGCACATATAAGCAGTCCGAGAAAGCCCGCCATCAAGTCGAACATTGTTCTGAACATTGCGCTGTAGTACGCGTCTGCGTCCTTATCTTTGGAAACAATGCTGGCATTCTCCTGCCATGCCATTGTAAACGTGTTCTGTGCAAGATTCAGAAGTGACGGAATTTTATTTGCTACGGAATACACGCCGTTCGCCGCGGGACCCATTATCAATGTAACAACAATTCGATCTGATAAACGCATGATCCACATTGACATTGAATTCGGTACCATCGGCCACGAATAAGCGATCAGTGCTTTTATCTTTTCGCGGCTTATTACCGAAACATCTATATATTTGTATAGTTTCCCTGTTATGACAATTACTACAAGTGAAAGCATAGACGCCATAAACAGTGCGATAACGGAGCCGACCAAGCCGAAATGCAGCCACCACACGAAGATAACTGCGAATATCATCTTTCCCAAAGAGCTTACAATTGCGCTTATGGAGTAGATCATATTTTTTTCAAGACCTCGTGAGACTTGCCTTGCACCGTTTACAAGAATGTCAGCCAAGAAATAAAAACAAATGAGCAATTTTATACCGGCGTCTCCCGGCATTACAAAAAATAAAACAGTAAGCGCAATCAGCGATGTTGGAATAATAAATGCAAAAATATTTGTCACTATAGACTTGATCTCTTTGGGATCATCTCTTACGTCGATAAGAAAGCGAAACGCCGCAGTCTGAATTTGCAGCGTTGCAGCCGGAAGAAGCAGCGACACCAAAACCGTAATAAGATCATACGTTCCGTACTCTTCCTTAGTAAGACAGCCCGTCAGAATCGGCAGTGTAACAAATGACGCCAACTTGGGCAAAAACGTTCCTATGGACAATATAATAGTGTTTTTTGCAAGTTTTCCTTCTCGACTCATTTAGTTTTCTTCCTTATGATCTTCTTTTGTCTTCGAACACATTTCGGATAATATCGAAATTGAACGCTTTCTTTGTTCATCTAATAACGAATTAACTTTTGAATACGATATTTCATGAGGATAATTTTCTAACAATTGAGCTTCACAGCCCGCCGTTTCAAGAAGATTTGTCAATCTTGAATTTCTGTTTGCGATCATTGATCTTGTACAATAAAACTCTTTATTGTATATCAGCGAAAATGAAAGCGTATGAAAAGACCCCGTAACAACAACTTCTGCGTTTTTGATAAGACCGATATAATCTCTTGGACTGACAGCCGTCAAGCATCTGCAGCCGTCTTGCTTTTTTATTTTGTTTGTGATATACACAACCTCGGCATTCCGCTGTGCAGCGATTTTGCGAATCATTGCCCAATTCTCATCGGAATCGAAAGGATAATGCACCAAAACGTACTTTCCGCTTATATCAAACGACATAGTTTCAATTTTATCATAAGCAGCTCTGTCCAACAACTGCGTAGGATCAAGAACAACACGAATGTCATTGTCTTTTATGCTGCCGCAAAGATAATCTTTGAGCTGCTTCTCTCTGACATTCAAAAATGAAAATCTGGAAATCAAATCAATGCATTTTCTCTCATATTCCTCGGGAAAATTATCAACGCCCAGACTTGCAGCATATGTGCCTTTGATATATCTCCCATTTTCCGGAAGCATGTATGTCAAATCGTTTCCGGTTATTTCCATGTTCCAGACCTGATCGCTGCCTACAACGATCAATTCATATTTATCATAATCTATACTATCGGCATAACTCGATATACCCAAATACTCTTTGTCGAAATTTTCGAAAAGCGTATATCTTTTTTTTACAATAGGATATCGTTTTACGCTGCCAAGTAACTTCTTTACACCTTTATTTGTAGTGAGAAGGCGTGACTCCATCGTTTTTTTCATTTCGGGGCTTATATAATTTATGATTTCCACATCGTAGCCCAAATCAGCGATAGCTCTCTTCAGCGCATACGCCTGCAAAGCCGCGCCGTGACTTTGCGTTCCGACAAACGTCAATATTCCTATCATTCGCCGCTCCTCCTACACCTTTTCAAGCCTGCACACAGCAAGACCTGTGGCAACGCTAAACGCATAGAAGAAAACTGTATGGTCATAAAGAGTATTTCCGGTCAAGTTATACAGCAGCACAAACACCTGGCACAACAACGACATATAAAGCACAATCACCACAGACTCATCACGATCCCTACATGCTCTCACACCTTTGATAGTCGTCATCAGTGCATTAAACGCAATGTAAATATATATGAAAAACCCAATTATACCTGTTTCACACAGCACCTGAACATAAGTATTGTGTGCATTCAAGAACTTTTGTGTTGCCGGCTGCCAACTCTGATATAATTTTGCAGCATATTCATATTTAAAGCCGCCCCAACCTATTCCGATGAGTGGGTGACCTTTAAATAAGCCCCAAGCCAGTTTCCACATTCTTATTCGTGACAGTGACTGCGAATCTTCTCCGACAGTAGAAAATCTGATAAGTAAGTTATTTATCGGCTCAAAAACAAAACTCAATACATAAAGTATTCCCATCAAAAAAACAAACGCCAAAAACAGCTTGAAAAGTTTACCTGATGTTTTTCCGGGATTAACAATAAAATATACAATCAAAATAGCTAGTATGCAGAACAGGAAGTGTGCTCTCTTCGTTGTTAATATCAAAGAAATAAAGGTGGCTCCCAATAAAAACAAGTAATGCGATTGCAGCTTCTTTTTGTTGGTGACAGAATACAGCCAAAAAGACGCCAACGCAAGAAACGCAAACGAAATATATGTTCCGTTCTGAGAATAGTGATCCGATATTCCCGCTCTGTAACCCATCGCACCGTTATTTGTACCGATCGCCGCTCTTCCATATATATTGATCATTATTTTGTACAGCACAGGAATAAAAAGAAAAAAGTATGTTGCCAACACATGGACAAATTCTGTTTTGTATAAAAAATTGATCGATTTCTTTGGCCATAAATAGCCATATTGTGAAAACAACACCATAGATAATGCAAAAATAACTCTTAGAAAAAGATAATTGTTTCCGTGCTTATAGTCCTGATTTCGATTAAATAAGGCCTCAGCGATAAACAGCACCCAAAAAAGAATCAGCGTTTTGTGCTTATAATATACCCGTGCTTTTGAATACAAAAAAGGAATAAGACCAATAATCAAGGATATAGCCAATATGATTTCTATGGAACGAGCCGACATCATTTTGATTATTATTGCGTAAAAATTCGCATAAAAAATGAGAAGGCAAACCGATAATCGAATACATTTATCACTATTCAAGCTTAATGAACCCATCTAATAACTCACCTTTGTATTATTACTAATATATACTAAGAAACAACTTCACTTTGATCTTCCAATTCAAATAAATATTGCCCAGACTGTTTAAGCGATATGCTTTGACAAAAACCTTCATATCGTCACATATCTCGTCGTTAAACGACATAGCTTTTGCTTTTGATAACAACTTGTTGGCAATAACTGCTTTTTTGTATTCCAATATCTTTGATAAAGTTGGATCATATATATAATATTTTTTTTCAAATTCACAAATAGCCATCCACTCGCTCAACCATTTCGGATCAAAATGATCGGAAATGCGTATCTGCTTCATAGCTCCTTCATAATTTACTCTATAATTATACAGCTTATCTTCTATAAAGTAAATATCACTGCATTTGCTTACGTACTCACTCAGAAACAGCAAATCCTCTCCTATGCTGATCTGTTTTTTCAGCGTCATACCCTCCAGCAATCTTCTCCTGAAAATCTTATTCCATAAAGTCGAGCCAATAGAACCGTGCAGCAGCATTCCCGAATAGAATTTTTCCTTTGAAATAAAACCGCTGCCGTCAAAATGAAGTTTCTCTTTTTGACCGGGAAACCCACCCATTACTTCATCATCTGTATCTATATAATTGTAACCACAACAAACAAGGTCACATTTTTCTTTCTGAATTATATCAACCATCAAAGAAATATAATTTTTCTCAATAGTATCATCAGCATCTACAAAACAAACCAATTCGCCTGAAGATTTCGAAATACCGCAATTGCGCGCTTCAGAAACCCCACCATTTTCTTTATTGATCAGTACTATACGCTCGTCATTATACAATCCTATAATTTGCGCAGAATTATCTGTGGAACCATCATTAATAAGTATTACTTCTATATTATTATAATCCTGATTAAGAATGCTGTCAATACATCTTTTCAAATACTGTTGGGCATTGTATACCGGCACGATTATGCTGACCTTCAAGAAACTCATTCCTTTCCCAAACACTTTTTCAGTGTGGAGTGTTGAGAGTGGAGTTATTTCGTTTACGGGACTTTCTTTCCCTATAAAATTTCTGTTTGATACTTTAGTTTTTGTTGTGAGTAAAAAGTTTTTACTTACACTTCAAACTCAACTCTCAAAACTCCACACTCACAAATGCTCTTAATCTGATCTTTTCTGTTGAGTAATTATTTATGTCATCTACTATATATTTATATATCTTTGTGTAAGATCATTTACGACATCATCTATTCGGTAGCCGGCTTTTTCCAACGCAGCCAAATTCATCTCATGCCCGCCGTCACAAAGAGACAACGCCGTATCTCTCCACTTGGCTTCACCGCAATCAAGCGGAAGAAATACAACATTATCGTTAAATTTTACTTCCGTAGTAATCGTATCCGATAAAACGCACGGAACTCCGTTTACTTGCAGTTCAATGCACGTAACCGGCAGTCCTTCATGGAAACTTGGCATAACAAACACGTCCATCGCCTGGTACATATCTTCAATATTTGACACAGTGCCCATAAAACGCACGGCATCATTTAAACCAAGTTCCGTGACCATCTTTCGGATTATTTCTTCAAGTTCGCCCGTACCGAACAAAAGCAGTACGGCATTTTTTTCTTTTTTATATATCTCGCTAAATACTTTAATCAAAAATTCATGATTCTTCTGAGCCAGAAATCGCCCTATATGACCTACGATAATTTTATCTTCCAGCCCCAACTCACTGCGCACTTTCTGCCTGCGCCCGGCGTCATATACAAAACGCTTTATATCTATACCGTTTCTGATGATACTTACTTTTTGATTTTTAACGGTATCTTCTGTAAACATATATTCCGCTGCTTTAACGGAACACGCAAACAAATAATCGGCCTTCTTCTCCAAAGAAGGCTTTAATATCTGAAACGCTGTTTTCTTGAGTTTTGAGTGACTTGTATCTCCCGCATTATGTGAATGAACAATACAGGTTTTTACACCGGCAGCGCGAACCGCTTTCGCCGCAAACAGATTAAAGAAGAAGTTGCCCGAATTTATATGAACTATCTTGTATGGATTATCTTTCAGGAATTTTTTTAACCTGAAATATAATTTAACCTTTTTTGCAATTATATTTCCGGTTATACCCAGTTCAAATATTTTTCCGCCCAAATTTTCGATCTCGTCCTTATGTATACCATAAGTGGTGATATTGGGCGACAAAAAATCGAATTGTACCTTCTCCCTGTCGATATGGGTATAAACATTATATAAAAAAGACGATACGCCGCCAAAATTGCGGCTTCCTGAATTTATTTGTAATACTCTGATCGGCTCATTTTGCATCATTGCTGCGCTCGCCTTTCCTACTCATTGATCTTCGATTCTTCGATCTGTCTCAGCTCGGTACTTGAAATGCCGTCTGTATGCGGCAGGAAAATCAAATCCACTCCATGTTTTTTCAGATCGATTTTTGTCTGCTCCCATCTTGGATTGCCCTTCCAGTCATCACCTATGAAAATGACGTCAAAATGATACATCTCCAAAATCGCTTCTTTATCAAGAGTGTGAACGATCACGCATTCATCAACCGCTTTGATATTCGCAACTATTGTCTGACGGTCTTTTTCATTTATAATGGGTGTTTTATGTTTATACTCTCTCACAAGCTCATCTGAGTTAACTCCGACAATTAAATAATCACAATATTCTTTTGCGTGATTTATAAGATTCAGATGCCCGATATGAAACATATCATACACACCTTGAGTATATCCAACTTTATATTGTTTCATATGTTACGCCTTTCTTATAACATCTAATATCAAGCTGCACACTCTTTCGGTTGCGCAGCCGTCTTCCAAAGCACCCATATCTTCGTGATGCTTCTGCATTTGCTGCCTGAATTCATCTTCATTATAATCAATTATCTGCTGTGCCAATTCTTCATTTGTTTTGGAAATAGGAAATCTCCAATCCTCTATCGGCAAATCAAAGCTTTTCTCTGAATAATATTCATCCAGATCGTAACAAAACAAAAAACAAGGCTTATATGTGAAGGAATAATCCCATATACAAGACGAATAATCAGAGATCAGCACATCAGCAGCATAAAGCAATTCCTGCATATCGGGATAATCTGTAGCGTCAACTACTTTTTCCGAATTTAAAACAGCCCTGTCCTTCACGTTTGGGTGAAGTCTGACCGCAACAGTCCACTCCCCGCCGAATTTTTTCTTTAACGCATTTATAACCGACTCATAATCCAAAATATATGATGCACCGCTTCTGCCTGTTCTCCATGTGGGCGCATACAGCACCAGTTTGTTGTCTTTCTTATACCCTAACACACTTTGCACTTTTTCAACAATCGAATCATCGTTTTTATTAATCAGAAGATCCATTCGCGGCGTTCCCGGAATTATTTCTCCGGTAAAGCCCATAGAACCTCTTACTCTTCTCTCGGTCATACTTTTCGCACCGCTGAGTACATATGAATAGTCACGATGTCCCATTAAATTAAGTTTTCGTGCAATTCCCTTAAAGTTTCCTACCTTCTTATATCCGTTGCTTGCGTGCCATGTTTGAATAAAAACCTGACCCTTTCTTCTTGCCAACTCGCCATAGCCTTGAACATTAAAAACAACGGCCTTTGAAGTTTTTGCCAAATAGTAGTACCTCAGTGAACGATATTTTACTTTTTTTATGCCGGCATCGGTATCTATCTTATCCGGCTCTTTAAAAGCCCAATATATTTCAACATCATCTTTATTTAATAATATATCAGAAATACACTTGGGATTACATGAATACTTCTTCCCATTAAAGCTATAAAACATAACTCTATTATTTTTTATCGGGAATAAATTAAAAATATTAAGCAGCCCCCGAAGCACCCAAATACCGATATATTTAGCAAATGCACTTATGTTTTTCATTTACATCATCCTGCTTATGCCGCATACAACAGCTTGTATATCTTTTTGTTTCTGGCATATTTGTCCACAATAACAGCATATATCAAAAGTATTATCAACGAGATTGCAAATCCAATATTAGGCTTGTCGATTTTCAACATGCCAAGTCCAATATTGACGCCATACTTCACCGTCATATGTGTAAAATATATTATTGTACTCCATCGTCTTATCTGTAATGATCTTTCATATGAAACAGACGCTGTAATACCAAACAATATGCCGAATAAAGCTGCTGCCATGATCATATTGACAATCCTGTTAAACCAAAGGATATTGTTAGCAAGGAGAACGACTTTGATCAAAAGCGTAACTGCGAACACACATATACAAATATTTCTTTTCAGCCACTGTGTGCCCTTCTCTCCTATCAATATTCCCGCCAAAAAGTATAAACTGTCCCACAAAAAAGTATGAGACTCTAAAATCAGTTTCAGAACGCCTTGATCGGGAATCACTGCAACCGACGGAACTACGCTCAGCCCTACAAAAATAACGGTCAACACTATTCGATAGCTTTTTTTATCCGTTATCAACAGCAGCAGTATTATTATCAGTATCGCCTGAATATACCAAAGCCCGCCTCCGGGACTCGTAACCAGCCACCTGAGTGCCATACTTTTGAGTGATTGTGAAAAAGTCATCTCTCGCGAAACGACTTTTAACGCCGTATCTAAGCAAAAATACCATACGCCCCATATTATGTAGGGTACTGCCAAGTGACGGCCGTACTTTTTCAGTGTCTGTCGATAATCCGAAATATCCGCCGCTCTCCCTATTTTTGCGCCGAGAAAATATCCCGAACAAATGAAAAAAAACGGCACCGCCAGAGCGAAAATGTAGGAATGAACGATCGTACTATCAGGGAAAGCATGTGTATGTATTCCGAGCACGCAAATCGCAAAAAACAATTTGCCCGGATCTACCAAAGACATTTTTTTATCTTTCATAGCAGCTCCTTAAGTTTTCGCTTTACAGCAGCCGGCAACAATGCTTTTATCTGACTGCTGTACATGCGGAATCCTGAATTCTTTTTAAATCTATCGTCCAATGCGCGCCAGGAACCTTTTCTGTACACTTCAAGCAGTTCATCACGTTTGCCGGGACTGCTTGGATTTCGGAGCTGAGAATTACCGGACGAAATTTTTTCAAAAGAAGTAGAGTACATTTCCAAACCATCGTTTAACAGACTCTTCCCTTTTTGCGTATTAATAATAACGCCGGATATTCCTTTGCTTTCATCCCAACCGTCTTTTCCCAAAAGCTCGGGATGCTGTTTTTCGACGCCCCAATAGTCGCACAGCGTAATATCTGCCGGACGATGAGACGAGGCATATTTGCATTTATAACAATTCTCTCTATATAACCAACCTTTTGTAAAGTAGAAAAGATATGAAGATGAACTTTGCCATATCTTTACTCTTTTTCCGTTAATTTCGGCACGCCCGTTAATGCCCCAACCGATCGATTTATCTCTGAATGTAAATGACCGCACATTACCGCCGTGTTTATCTTCCAACAGTTTCAGATAATCTATCAGCATTTTTGAAGACGGAACACCATGACACACAATGTCAACGGTAAAAAGATCATCATAGTCCGCGCCCAAAAACTCCTTCAATCCTGCGATCTGACAAGGCGTTCCGGAGTACAAAACTTTCGTGCCTTGTTTCAAATACTTCCGAACCTCCGAAAATGTACGCTGTGTACTGCTGTGCGCATATTTTGATCCTTGTATCTTATATAATTCATCAATATTTGTTACTGCAATATGACGAACTCCCCAAGAATCATCAAAAGCGGCACCATATACAACCCCGCCGCTTTCAATAAAAGCTTGTGCTATCGCGGCAAATACGCCTCCCGATGCAGACAGCCCGGCCTGCTTATCATTTTTGCTGACCGCAGCATAACATTCTATCGGACTGTTTGTCTCTGATCTGTTTTGAAACGCACAAACTCTTTTGCATTTCCCGCAGCGAACACACAGCTTTTCATCTATATGTGGGTAAATGTAACCAAACTCGTCTTCTCTCATTGAGATTGCATTTTTTGGGCAAGCATTATAACAAGCGCCACACCCGCAGCAATCTTCTTTCTTGTCAAAAAGAACAGGTATTGATTCCATCAAAACACCACCTCATAAAATTATATAAAAAAACAAAATATAACCGCAGAGTGGAATGTCATCAACTTAAGCTTTCGGTACGCCGCCGGCGGCAAGCCTTTTTGAAAAAAGGCTTGGCGAAAAACTTTGTGATGCTCTCTGTCTAACCTTAAATTGAGAGTGTGCCAAAACGAAAATTACCGCAGTATAACCCCTCCGTCACGTCTGCTTTCGCAGCCGTGCCACCTCCCCTACAGGGGAGGCAAATGCTGATTCCAAGCCACTTTTAA
>CADCOF010000099.1 GCA_902802975.1 uncultured Ruminococcus sp.
TCCGGTCTCCGTGACGGTGGTACGTCCGGTCTCCGTATAAAATTTAAACCCGCGTCCAACATAAAGTCAGGCGCAGGTTTAGCAGCTTTTACTATCAGAAAGCTCGTGTGCGAACTGCGTGTGCCCGCATGGGCACTAGAGGATTTTTTCGTCGTCTCGGTCGAGAATGGGAATTGTTATGGTAACGGTGGTTCCAACGTCCTCTTTGCTCTCAATTTCAAGAGAGCCTTTGTGCAGAGCCATAATCTCATCGGCAACAGCAAGCCCGATACCGCTGCCGCGCACCGTCTTGTTCGCCTTGTAGAATTTTTCCTTGATGCGCGGAAGGTCTTTTTCGTTAATACCACAGCCGGTATCACTGATAACCACCTTGATCTTCTCATCCTCACATTTTACGTCAATGCCTATGACGCCGCCCACAGGCGTGTATTTCAACGCATTATCTATAATGTTTATGAATACCTGGCGCAGACGATTTCTGTCCGCAAGAACAGGCGGGAGTGACTCGGGTTCTTCATAAACAAAATGCTTCTTCTCTTTCGCTGCGCGCTCCCTCAGCATGTAAACAGCCTCGCCAAGCTCTGCAAGCACATCGGTCTTATCCATTGAAAGCACCATTCTGCCGCTTTGTATCCTCGAAAAATCAAGCAGCTCCTCAACCATTCCCGTCAGCCGCTCGGATTCGTTGATAATTATGCCAAGCCCCTTTGTCATCGTCATGCTGTCCGGTTCGCCTATCGACATTGTCTCAGCCCAACCTTTTATCGCAGTCAGCGGAGTGCGCAGTTCGTGAGATACGGAAGAAATAAAGTCGTTTTTCATGGAATCGGCAGTCTTTATTTCCTCCGCCATGTGGTTGATAGCATCGGTCAGTTCGCCTATCTCATCATCATACATGCTTTCGACTCTCGTTTCCAGATCGCCCTGCGCAATTCTGTGAGCTGTCGCCCTGAGTTCTCGAACAGGCTTTACAATTGTGTTCATAAACATAAGCGTAGGCACAACAAACGAGGCGAGAACAAGAATAACCGCGGCGGTAAGAATAAGTATCCACTGCATTACGCTTTTATCCACAGGGTCGAGCTGCTGCAAATAACATACAAAAGCCGCGTTGCCGCCCTTCGAAAGCGCAGTCGTGTATATCAGCATCTTTTCGCCGCTTTGCCCGACATCTATACGAAAACCGGGATTATCGTCGCTTTCCTTTAGTATAATATACGAATCGTCAACATTGCTGGTAATTTTGCTTGTCGAAACAAGAATACTTCCGTCATGACCGCATATCGCAGCGTCAAGCGACTCTTTTTCATCAATCTCATCGATATAAGACTGCAGCCACTCGCGCTGTGTATCATGAGCCAAAGCGAGTGAATACTGCTGCGCTGCATTTTTTCCGAGGGCTGTAAGGTGCGCTCTTGCGTTTTCATAATAATATGTTCTCACCGAAAACGCAGCACCGATCACTATCAGCACCATGAACACAACGCTGATACTAAGATAATGAAATGCCCATCTTTTTACAATACCTTTACTCAAGAGACCCTCCGTTAGTGTGGAGTTTTGAGAGTGGAGTGTGAAGTTAGCTCAAAGCTCAAAGCTCAAAGTTCAAAGCTCAAAGTTCAAAGCTCAAAGTTCAAAGTTCAAAGCTCAAAGCTCAAAGTTCAAAGTTCAAAGCTCAAAATTCAAAGCTTATAGCATAAAGTGGGATTTGTGACGTCAACCGGCTTTCGGGGATATTATTCAATTTTCCAATTTCCGGATCCGCTTTTGCGGGTGTATCGTAACTCAACACTCCAAACTAACCACTATTACTCAATTAGGATTAATCAATGACGTTTACTATAAAGCCTGTGGCTAAAGTTTTTTTGCACGAAAAAGCAGCTGCGTAATTCGTGAACTATCACGCGTATTTGCCCTCGAAACCGCATTTTACATATTGTTAGACGTATGTTAGTAAAGCAATTGCTTACACTGACACCCACGACACGCCGGCTAGGCGTCCCACTTGTAGCCTAAGCCCCAAACGGTTACTATGTATTTGGGATTGGAAGGTTCGTCTTCGACTTTCATTCTTAAACGTCTGATATTAACATCGACGATTTTCTCTTCACCAACATATGCCACGCCCCAAACATGGTTGAGAATCTTCACTCTGCCAAGTGCCTGACCGGGATTCGAGAAGAAATATTCCATTATCTGAAACTCAACCTGCGTCAGTTCGATCGTCTTTCCATTCTTGAGCAGCGTTCTGTTGCGCAGATTCAGCACGAAATCGCCCGACTTTATCTCTTCTTTGAAATTGCTCTCAACGTTCGCCTTCGCCAGCGATACACGCCTGTAGAGCGCGTCAACTCTTGCAACAAGCTCCGACGGCGAAAACGGCTTTGTAACATAGTCGTCTGCACCAAGCATAAGCCCCGTCACCTTGTCCATCTCCTGCGTGCGCGCTGTCAGCATAATTATTCCGATACCGCCGTTTCTTGCGCGCAGTTCCTTGCATACAGCAAACCCGTCGCGGCTGCCCGGCATCATAACGTCGAGAATGGCAACGTCCAGATCGCCGTTGTTTTCATCGTATTTTTCGATCGCTTCATCGCCGGTTTCTGCCTCTATTACATCATACCCGCCGCGAGTCAGGTTTATTACTACAAAATCTCGAATCGCAGCTTCATCCTCACATACCAATATTTTTTTCATTATACTATATTCTCCTTTGTTATAAGGTTTATATACTGACCGGAATAAGCATATACGTCTTATTCCGATATATTGCTTTTTTCAACTTTTACAGCACGGCAGTAATTTATCTTTATGCCCTGTTCACTGAACATGATCTCGTGTTCTGTCAAAATATTATCAGTAATATCGCTTCGATGAAGGTCATATGTTTTATAGACCACCTCAAATCCAGATTGCGCAAAATACTCAAGACTATCATTAAATAAAGGCAGATCGTCTGTCTTGAACCTTATCTCACCGCCTGCCGGCAGCAGTTCATAGTATTTTTGAAGCTTGTTCGGATATGTTAAACGACGCTTTTTGTGTTTCGGCTTAGGCCACGGATTACAAAAATTGATATATATTCTCTGAACATTATCCTGAGGACAAAGAATTTTTTCTAAATGCTCCACATTATACGCCGTGAGCATAATGTTCGATACGCTGCGCCCGTTCTCACTATACAGAGCGGAGATATTTCGCCTGGCGTTTCCGAGCATATCGCTTTTTATATCAAGAGCAAGAATGTTCACATCAGGGTTATCAAGCCCCAGTTTTGCAGCAAATGTGCCTTTTCCGCACCCCAGTTCCACAAAAAACGGCTGATTTTTGCCGAAGCATTCTTTCCATGAACCCATTCTGCTTTCCGGCGACTTTTCAAAATACGGGCAGATATCAAGTTCCGGACGCGCCCACTTTTTTCTTCGTATTCTCACAGATATTTTCCTCACAGAATATACAGATTTTGTAAATCGTGATTACAAATTTACACTTACTTAGTCATTATACCAAAAAAAGTTTACAGTATATTTCCTTAAAAGAATTAAATATAAAGATTTGTAACTGTTACATTAAAATCATGCAATACACAAAAAAACACATAACCGGTCACGTGTGGAAAATGACTATTTTCCAAAAAAATATACAAAAAAAGCTCGAATAATTCTAAAACCCCGCTTGACAACAGTAGTTTTTGGTATTAAAATGATACATGAGCGGTCGTAAAAATTTTGTCACTTTTTGTGACAAAACAATCGGCAGATAACAACAATTTAAATGCTTGATATATTACGGTCTATTGTCCGGCAAAACCGCAGACAAACCACACAAAGGAATGATATTATGGAACTGATGTTTAATTCCCGCAACCCGTATTACCGCAGTCCTCTGGGCGCGGTTGAAGAGGGAACTTCGATCCACTTCCGAATCAGGGTGCCGCTGTCGTTCAAATGCAGCAAAGCACACCTTATCGTGATTAATGAGAACAACAACAGCAGGCGTGACAACTATACAATGCTTTGGTACGGAATGAGCGACGATTGTGAGATTTGGGAGTGCGACTTTATCCCCAAAAAGAACGGTCTTTACTGGTATTCTTTCCAGCTTGACACGCCCGATGGGCTGCGCTTTTTGGTTCGTGATTTCGGCAGTGCCGCCCGTATCGATTACAATATTGTTTATTCATGGCAGCTCACATGCTACAAAAAAGGTTTCACAACACCCGATTGGTCGGCAGGCGGTGTGATGTATCAGATTTTCCCCGACAGATTCTATTTTTCGGGCGAGAACAAGCGCGCCGGACGTGAAGACAGAGAATACCATGACAGTTGGGACGAGATGCCGCAGTGGAGACCTAACAAAGACGGAATCATTACAAACACCGACTTTTTCGAGGGCGACCTGAAGGGCATTACGCAGAAGCTTGACTATCTTGAGGAACTTGGCGTAACGTGTATTTACCTCAACCCGATTTTTGAGGCTTATTCAAACCACCGATATGACACGGCAAGCTACGAGGATATCGATCCACTTCTCGGCAACGAAGAAGATTTCATGCAGCTGTGTGAAGAGGCAAAAAATCGAGGTATCCGCGTAATAAACGACGGCGTGTTCTCTCATACAGGCAGCGATTCAAAATATTTCAACCGTCAGGGCAGATACAAGACGATCGGCGCGTACAACTCGAAGGAGTCTCCGTATTTCAGCTGGTACGATTTCAACAACTGGCCGAACGGCTATAACTCATGGTGGGGCTTCGACACACTTCCGAACACGAGAGAGGACGACCCGGGCTTTAACGAATACATCAACGGTGAGAACGGCATAATACGCAAATGGATAAAAGCAGGCAACAGCGGCTGGCGTCTTGACGTTGCAGACGAACTCCCCGACATATTCATTGAGAATCTGCGCAAGGCGGTAAAAGCCGAAAATGAAGATGCAATCGTTATCGGCGAAGTCTGGGAAGATGCCTCCAACAAAGAAAGCTACGGTTCACGCAGAAGATTCCTGCTCGGAAATCAGCTTGACACGGTAATGAACTACCCGTTCAGAAGCGCCATTCTCGAATATATAAGAGGCGTGGACGCGTTCCATATCATGGAGGGTATTCTCTGCATTATGGAAAACTATCCCCGCCCGGTAATCAAAAATTTAATGAACTTCGTTACAACTCACGACACCGAGCGCACGATCACGCTTTTGGCAGGCGAACCGCTCAACAACAGGGGAAGGGATTTTCAGGCAAACACAAAGCTTAACGCAGAACAGCGTGCTTACGGACTCAGAGTAATGCGTTTAGCGGCAGGGCTGCAGTTTACACTTCCGGGATTTCCATGCATTTACTACGGTGATGAAGTCGGCGTTGAAGGATACAAAGACCCGTTCAACAGAGGCACGTTCCCGTGGGGCAATGAAGACAAAGACCTTCTTGAGTGGCATAAATCTCTCGCAAAATTCCGCAAGTCGTTCAGTTGTTTCAACGACGGCGAATTCAAAGACTCTTACTGTAAAGAGAGAGTCATGTCTTACGAAAGATATGATGAAAACGGAAAGATACTCTGCGTATTTAATGCGGGCGGTCAGGATACGGAAGTTATGCTGCCGCGATCATATGCAGACGGTCAGATAGAATTAGCGTCTGCCGACGACTGCGAGATAATTGACGGTGACAGAGTAAAAATGCCGATGCTCAGCTGCGCTTTCATCAGACAGATACCTAAGGTAAGAGAAGTCA
>CADCOF010000100.1 GCA_902802975.1 uncultured Ruminococcus sp.
AACGGTATCAACGATATGGAAGCTCTGACCCGTCTGTGCAATGGGAATCCCTATACCGTCCAAGAGATTTTCGGTTGACAAAACTACCATCAAAAACTAAATGACCGGCTAATACCGGTCTTTTGGTGTTGCGAGGGGGCTATTAGAGTGTGAATAGTAACCAAAAATGCACGACAGAATAATTGATTTAACAAAATTAATTGACTTTTGTTTTTGATGTGCTATAATTAGGAGTGGCACAAACAACTCAATTGATTATTGTTATTATATTTCTGTGCGAAATATAAACTAAAGGAGAGAAAAAAATGGGAAAGATATTTTTCACATCGGAATCTGTAACTGAAGGTCATCCCGATAAAGTATGCGATCAAATTTCAGATGCTATTCTTGATGAAATATTAAAACAGGACAGCGATGCTCATGTGGCGTGCGAGGTTACTGCAACAACAGGAATGGTTCATGTCATGGGCGAGATATCCACTTCTTGCTATGTGGACATTAATGCAATTGCGAGAGATGTAATAAATAGTATAGGATATGACAATCCCGAGTGCGGGTTTGACGGAAATACCTGTGCTGTGCTAACCTCCATTGACAGCCAGTCTCCCGATATTGCAATGGGTGTAAATGAAAGCTACGAGCGCAAAGACGGCGAGCTGGACAGTGATAATATTATAGGCGCAGGTGATCAGGGCATGATGTTCGGTTTTGCCTGCAATGAAACTCCCGAATTGATGCCTATGCCGATTTCGCTTGCGCATAAGTTATCAAAAAGACTTGCTAAAGTTCGAAAAGATGGAACGCTACCTTATTTGCGCCCGGACGGCAAAACACAGGTGACTGTAGAATATATTGACGACAAGCCGGTTCGAGTTGATACTATCGTTATCTCAACTCAGCATGATAGATACGTAACGCTCAATCAGATAAGAGGCGACTTGATTGAAAACGTTGTAAAACCTGTTATTTCAGCTGATCTTATTGATGAAAATACAAAATATTTCATTAACCCAACTGGCAGATTTGTTGTGGGCGGTCCTGTTGGCGACAGCGGTCTTACAGGAAGAAAGATAATTGTCGATACATACGGCGGATACGCACGCCACGGCGGCGGCGCGTTTAGCGGCAAAGACCCCACGAAGGTTGACAGAAGTGCTGCATATGCTGCAAGACATGTTGCAAAAAATATCGTTGGCGCAGGTCTTGCAACAAAGTGTGAAGTACAACTCGCATATGCTATAGGCGTTGCCAAGCCGGTGTCGATTCTCGTTGATACATTTGGTACAGGCGCAGTTTCCGATGACAAACTCGCAGATGCGGTGAATAAGGTTTTTGATCTCCGTCCGGCTGCTATTATCCGTAATCTTAAACTTCGCCGCCCTATATATCGAAATCTTGCAAGCTACGGTCACATTGGCAGAGAGGATCTCAATGTTGAGTGGGAGAAGCTTAATATGACTGAACAGATTAAGAACGCACTTAAGGATTAAACATATTCAAACCGGCAGTCTGATATATGCTGTCGGTTTTTTCATCTATTGTGAAAAACAAACTAAAAGATGTTTTGAAAAGCGTTTATTCTTATCTTAATACGAAAATTTTACTTAAACTTAAAAATGTGTTGTAATTGCAGGAGATATTTGGTATAATAATGATAGTCATATAAATGGTTTTGGTTTCGTGTTAAACAGGAAAGGTGGAGAGTAATGAACTACATCGAAATGAAGTGTGAAATTTGTGATAAAGACTTTGTTGATGGTGATGATATCGTGGTGTGTCCCGAATGCGGCACTCCAATGCACAGAGCCTGCTATTTCGAAACCAATGTGTGTCCCAATGCAGAAAAACATAATGATGGGTTTGTGTATAAACCAACTGAGAAAATCAGCCTGCACAAAGTTGACGGTGGTCTAGACGAAAAAGCAAAACGCCGCCCTGCGCAGTCACCTTCAACGCTTAAAATTTGCAGCGTATGCGGTGGAAAAAACAGAAAGGGCGCGCATTTTTGTGATAACTGCGGCGCAGCTTTTTTGGAGAATACTTACGATATTGATTTTAACAATAACGAGAATATTGATCTTAACGATCCCGAACAATTCATGACTTTTATGATTAATCAGGCGGCGGATATTCCTCCGAATACAGAATATGACGAGCATGTGACTGCGGGTGATCTTGCGTGCTTCATTGCGCTCAATACACCTTATTATCTGCGTGCTTTCAGGCGTATTAAAGAGGGCGCAAAAAAATTTAATTTCAGTGCCGCAATCTTCTCGGGGGTTTGGTTTATTTATCGTAAGCTATATAAAGTAGGAGCATTACTTCTGTCAATAGAGGTTTTGTTATATTCACTCAAGATTTACTTCACACAAACATTAAGTCTTGAAGTTATGAATAAATTATTGGCAACGATCGGGCTGACTGCGTCACAAATACCGCAGCTAACCATGGAACAATATATGCAGCTTTCGGTAGAAATGCAGAAACTGCCTTTTAATGAGCAGTTGTTGATGTTTGTTCCGACCATTCTGCTGATTATGCAGTTGGTGCTGATGTTTGTCAGCGGCGGTATTGCTAATAAACTTTATTATAAACGTTGTGTGGAAAAAATCGGAGAAGTGAAAAAACTTGCCTGCGAGCAGTCTCTGTCTCCATCAGAAACGGCGCATTCTCTTTATTTTAATGGTGGCGTTAATGGGGCACTTGCCGGTTTGTTTGGTCTTATTTATGTTTTACTTTTGTTTATGTAATAATATGTTTGAACCATTCTTAAGAGGAGTTTTGTTATGAAGATTACAAAAGCAGTCATTCCCGCTGCCGGACTTGGTACACGTGTACTTCCGGCAACAAAAGCTATGCCAAAGGAAATGCTGCCGATAGTAGATAAACCTGCTATCCAGTATATTGTCGAAGAGGCAGTTAATTCCGGAATAACAGATATTCTTATTATCACAAATCGAGGTAAGGGGCTTATTGAAGATCATTTCGATAGGGCACCTGAGCTTGAATATGCGCTTACATCAAGAGGCAAAACAGATATTTATGATGAAATAGTAAATATTTCAAAATTGGCAAAAATTTATTTTGTACGTCAGAAAGAAACCAAAGGTTTGGGTCACGCTATCAATTGCGCAAGAGATTTTGTTGGTGGTGAGTCTTTTGCTGTTTTATATGGCGACGATGTTATCATGGGTGAGGAACCTGCATGCGGTCAACTTATTCGAGCTTACGAAGAATATGGCAAGGGTGTTTTGGGTATAAAGAAGGTTCCCGAAGCCGATATTTCAAAATACAGTTCGCTCAAAGTTGAGCATATCAAAAATAACGTATTCAATTGTACCGATATGATTGAAAAGCCACAAACTCCCGAGGACGTTTTGTCACTCTATTCAATACTTGGAAGATGTATTCTTCCTCCGGAAATATTTGATATTCTCGATAATACAAAGCCTGGTGCAGGAGGAGAAATTCAGTTGACTGACGCTATGTGTGATCTTGCGCGTCAAAAGGGTATGACTGCCGTTGAATACACAGGCACACGTTATGATATGGGCAATAAGCTTGGTATTATGCAGGCTGCTGTTGAAACAGCGCTCAAACACGCTGAAATCGGCGAGAATTTCAAAGCGTATATCAAGGAACTTGCGGCATCGCTGTAACGCAAAGACAAGCATTTGTGTTTGGTCTTGATTTTCTAACGCAGATATTAAAAAAATAATATGGTCACACGGTGAGGTGCTGCTTAGACGACGACCTGGCTTGCCGGTGACCTGTTTTTATTTTCATTATCTATAAATGAGCAAAAAAGTCAAAATGCACAAAAATTTCCTGTAATACTCCTTCCGTCACGCCTACGGCGTGCCACCTTCCTCAAAGAGGAAGGCATCAAGTCCCCCTCTCTTTGAGGGTGCGGGTCTCCGGTGGAGACCTCTGCCGAAGGCAGAAGCACCGTCGGGGACGGCTCCCAGCCGACCGAACCGGCAGGTGAGACGATGTCAGCGAAGCTGACAGGGGGAGTTGTGCAAAATGACGAACAATTCAAAATTTGCTCATT
>CADCOF010000101.1 GCA_902802975.1 uncultured Ruminococcus sp.
AGCATCACAAAGTTTTTCGCCAAGCCTTTTTTCAAAAAGGCTTGCCGCCGGAGGCATACCGAAAGCTTAAGTTGATGACATTGGGCGCGATGGGGGTGCGGTCTGCCAGTGGCAGACATTGCCGTCGGGGACGGTTCCCAACCGAAGGCAACAGCACCGACCGAACCGGCAGGTGAGACCCGCGCGCATTAAATCTGCTATACGAAAAAATCAAAACGCGTATTGGGAGCGGTGCCACGCCGCCACGCCGGTATATTCAGAATTTTAGGTGAATAATATGAATAATTTGATAAATAAAACTACAATTGCTGCAATATCAACTCCTTTAGGTACAGGTGGTATCAGTGTAATAAGATTATCGGGAGATATTGCTATTGATGTAGTTGACAATATTTTTAGATCTGTAAGTGGAAAAAAGCTTTCCGAACTTAATGGGTACAGTGCCCTTTTTGGAAAAGTGTTTGATAATGATGAACCTGTTGATGAAGCTGTGGTTACTGTATTTCGCGCTCCTCATAGTTATACCGGAGAAAATGTGGTTGAAGTGTCGTGCCACGGAGGTATGTATGTTACTAACAGGATTCTTAGAATCATATTAAACAACGGTGCGTATCCTGCACAGCCCGGTGAATTTACTCAGAGAGCCTTTTTGAACGGAAAGATTGATCTTGCAGAATCGGAAGCCGTAATGGATATTATTTCGGCTAAAGGCAAGGCTGCTGCAAGATCAGCTCTGAATATAAAAGAGGGCAGACTAAGCAAGGAAATTTCAGTTATAAAAAATATGCTTATTGATCAGGCTGCACATCTTGCTGCATGGGCTGATTATCCCGAGGAGGATGTACCCGAGGTAACTGCTGATTCATTGGTGAACAGTTTAACCGAGATACATAATTTACTGCTGAAACTGCTGCGTTCATATGACACAGGTAAAGCAGTGAAACAAGGTGTGGATACTCTTATTATTGGTAAACCAAATGTTGGAAAATCTACATTGATGAATTTTTTATCGGGTACACAAAAGAGTATTGTCACTGATATTCCGGGTACTACAAGAGATATGATCGAGGAAACTGTGGTGCTGGGCAGTGTGGTGCTTATTCTTTCTGATACTGCCGGTATGAGAAACACAGATGATCCGATTGAGCAGATCGGCGTTGATCTTGTAAGAAAACGTCTCAAATCATGTGGTCTTGCTCTTGTGATGTTTGATGCCTCCAGGCAGCTTGATGAAAACGATTTTGAATTATTATCGGTTTTGTCCGATACTCCTTCTGTTGCGGTGATCAATAAAACTGATCTTGATATTATGATAGATACAGAAAGAATTAAACAAAGTGCTGCACGCTGTGTTTATATTTCAGCTGAAACAGGAGAAGGAATAGATCGATTGATTGAAGCAGTGGAAGATATTACAGGAGCGGCTGAATTTGATGAGAATGCTGCGGTGTTGTCCAATGAGAGACAGTATCAATGCGTCAGTAAAGCTGTTGATACTGTGAAAGAAACTATAAGTGCTATAGAAATGGGAATAACACTTGACGCCGTTACTGTGCTTATTGAGGAGGCAATTCAAAGCTTGATGGAGCTTACAGGCGAGCGCGCAAGCGAAGAGATCATTCACAATGTATTTTCGAAATTCTGTGTTGGAAAATAATATGTCTTGAGGTGATAAAGTATGAGTTATTTTGCCGGTGAATATGATATTGCCGTGATTGGCGCGGGTCATGCAGGCATAGAGGCTGCGCTTGCAGGTGCAAGGCTCGGCTGTAAAACTGTGGTTTTTACTATCAATATGGACGCTGTAGGAAATTGTCCGTGCAATCCTTCTATCGGAGGAACAGCAAAAGGACATCTCGTTCGTGAGATTGACGCGCTTGGAGGTGAGATGGGGAAGACTGCCGACGAGTGTATGCTTCAAATGAGAATGCTCAATAGGGGAAAGGGACCGGCAGTTCATTCGCTGCGTGCGCAGATTGACAGAAGAAAATACAGCGAAGTTATGAAACACAAGCTTGAGACTCAAGAGAATTTGGAGCTTCATCAGGCAGAAATTATTTCTGTCAAGAAAGACGGTGAAAAATGGCAGCTTGAAACAAGAATGGGTGCCATTTATACGTTTAGTGCCGTTATAGTTGCCACCGGTACATATTTGGGCGGACGTATTTTTGTCGGTGAGGTTTCTTATGAAAGCGGTCCTGACGGAGTTTTTCCTGCGGCGTTTTTAGGACAGTCTTTGAAAGAGCTTGGCTTGTCGTTAAGGCGATTCAAGACCGGCACACCTGCGAGAGTGCTTAAATCAAGTATCGACTTCTCTGATCTTGAAGAGCAATGCGGAGATGAACCTGTTGTTCCATTTTCCTACGATACGCAAACGCTGCCCGAGAATAAGGTGAAGTGTCATATCAGCTGGACAAACGAAAAGACTAAGCAGATCATACTCGATAATATTGACAGATCACCGCTTTACAGCGGTATGATCCACGGAATAGGTCCCAGATATTGTCCAAGCATTGAAGATAAAATTGTTCGTTTTTCAGATAAACCGCGGCATCAGCTTTTTATTGAGCCGTGCGGCGAGAATACCGAGGAAATGTATCTTCAGGGAATGTCCTCCTCACTGCCCGAGGAAGTTCAGCTGCAGTTTTATCATTCTATTAAAGGACTTGAGAATGTTATTATTATGCGCTGTGCATACGCAATTGAGTATGACTGCGTTGATCCTCTTCAAATGAATAATACACTGGAGTTTATTGAATATCCGGGTTTGTATGGTGCGGGTCAGTTCAACGGTTCATCGGGATATGAAGAAGCAGCCGCACAGGGGCTTGTTGCAGGAATAAATGCCGCGTTGAAAATCAAAGGGGAAGAGCCGATGATTCTTGACAGAGCCGGTTCTTATATCGGAACGTTGATAGATGATCTTGTGACAAAGGGTGTAAATGATCCATACAGAATGATGACCTCAAGAAGTGAATACCGTTTGATCTTGAGACAAGATAATGCCGATGAAAGAATGACTCCAATAGGACGCAGAGTTGGTTTAATTTCCGATGAGCGATATGAACGCTTTTTATTGAAACAACAGTTAAAAGCAGAGGAGCTTAAACGCTTGAAAGAAACTGTTATTGCGCCAAATGAGAAAGTAAACAGTGTAATTGTTTCACGTGAAACATCTCCTATTACTACAGGTGTGCGTCTGATTGATTTGATGAAACGTCCGCAGTTATCCTATGAGGCACTGAAAGAAATTGACGAGACTCGCCCCGACTTAGACGCAAATATTTTTGAACAAATAGAAATAGAAGTGAAATACGAGGGCTATATAAATAAGCAGCTGGCGCAGGTGGAGCAGATGAGAAGAATGGAGTCAAAAGCTTTGCCTATAGATCTTGATTACACAACCATTACCGGACTCAGACTTGAGGCGCAGGAAAAGCTGAATAAGGTTCACCCGACAAATCTTGGTCAGGCAAGCAGAATATCAGGTGTAAGCCCGGCAGATATAAGTGTTCTTGTTATTTGGCTGTCGAGGTGAGTGTATGGAAAAATTAATCAACTATTGTGATTCTATAGGAATAACACTTGATGACAAAGCAGTAGATAGGTTCAATACATATATGAGTATTGTTCTTAATTGGAATGAGAAAATTAATTTGACATCTATTACAGATAAGGATGAATTCATTGTTAAACATTTTTGTGACAGTCTTTCACTCCTTAGTGTTATCGAACCTGAAGAGTGTGCCACCGTGATTGATATTGGTACAGGTGCGGGATTTCCGGCTATACCATTAAAAATTGTAAGACCTGATCTCGAAATAACTATGCTGGACAGCTTGAATAAACGACTTGTTTTTATATCAAACGAAGTGCTGCCCAAGCTTGATTTGAAGTGCAAAGTCATTCATGGCAGGGCAGAAGAGATATCAAAAACAAAAGAACATAGAGAACAATACGATTATGCAGTAAGCCGCGCAGTGGCGAATATGTCATCACTTAGTGAGTATTGTTTGCCTTTTGTTGCAGTAGGCGGTACATTTATTGCAATGAAAGGCCGTGAATGTATGGATGAGATAAAAGACGCAGAAAATGCAATTTCGATTTTAGGCGGAGATTTGTCTGATGTAATTGGCTTGGAACTTCCTGACGGAAGCAGCAGAAGTATTGTTATAGTTGATAAGACTGAAAAAACGCCTGTGAAATATCCCAGAAGGGGAGTAAAGATAGCTAAGAATCCATTGTAAAGAACATAACGAAAATTTTAGAAATGTTTTGATTTATCGAAATTACAACATTTGAAGTGTTGTATTGTTTTCAGGAAAATTCGTTGCAAACGCATGAAAAAAGGGCATCGATTGTGATGTCCTTTTTTATATATTTTATTTTTTGTTATGAGAAATTTTATCACAAAATCAAGATTACTTTCTTATTAAAAATTCAAATATTCAGATAGAATTTTTTATATTGCCTTTATATTACGACATCTTTTTTATATAAAATGTGATATACTGATTTCAGTGAAATGAGGTGATCAATTGAGTAAAAATGTCAAAGCTGAACCAAAAATTATAATGATCCCCATTTATATGATCAGCAGTTCAAAACATAAAGCCAGACACAAGTATATACGTTTTGATCTTTATGAGCTTACAAAAAGCATCGAAAAGAATGGTATTATACAGCCGCTTATAGTTAGATATGTAGCAAAGTATTATTATGAATTGATAGCCGGAGAACGAAGAATACAGGCCGCTGTTTTGGCGGGTTTGAGAAGAGTTCCATGCGTTGTATTACATTGTACGGAGCAGCAATCTTACGTTTACAGTCTGGTTGAAAATATACAGAGGAAAAGTATGGATACATTGGAACGATCGGAAGCATTACGAATTCTAATAGAAGATTATAAAATGACTAAAGATCAGGCAGCCAGACAACTTGGAATTTCAAGAATCAAAGTTGATGAATACTTGGAGCTTAAGAACCTTGATCAATCTATTCAGAGAGTGTTGATCAATAATTCGGTTTCAATTGATACATTAGTAAAATTGTCTAAACTTGATAAAATAACTCAGCTTTGTATTGCAAACGATATAAACGAAAATGATATCGATAATTTGAATGATTTTTATTTGTCTGAAATTATTGATAAGTATACAAGGACTACTCCAACGGTTAAAGGGTCGGTTAAAGATATCCGTTTGCTGTATAATACAATTGAAAATGCGGTTGCCGCTATTAGCCATTCAGGGGTAAATGTGACATATAGAAGAACAGATACCGATGATTACGTAGATTACAATATACATATTGCTAAAGCTAAATAGGAGTACAAGAATTATCCATATACACATTTCTTAGGAAGTAGAAATACTTCCGCCCTCCAACAAAAACTGTCGTTCGTATAATCGTGCGGCAGTTTTTGTTTCACGTGAAACAATTTAGATTAATTTGAGGTAATTTCAGATATTTTGTTTCACGTGAAACAATTTGGATTGATTTGAAGTATTCTGAGATATTTTGTTTCACGTGAAACAATTTGGATTAAT
>CADCOF010000102.1 GCA_902802975.1 uncultured Ruminococcus sp.
CGCGAGGCTTTTCCGTTTGACTGCGCGGCACAGAACAGAGATTTCTGCATTCCCGGAAACGGCGAAATGAAGATGCAGTTTTTTAACGTATGCGACCTTTGCCGATTTATCGAGATCATTCTCGAAAAGCACCCGGATAGTCACATTTTCAACGTTGGAAACAGAGAGACTGTCACTATCAGAGAGTGGGTCACTCTGTGCTATAAAATTGCGGGAAAAGAAGTGCGCTTTCACAGCATAGACAAATCGGTGCCGCAGCGGGCGTATTTCTGTTTTCATGATTATGAATATGTGCTCGACGTATCGAAACAGTCCGCGCTCCTGCCGGCTACCATGCCGCTTGAACAGGGGCTGCGTGAGGAATATCAATGGTATCTGGAAAATCCCGACAGCGTGTACTACAAAAAGCCGTATATGGAGTTTATAGACAGTAATCTGCTGTCTGAGTGATTTGGATATGCCCTATATTTTTACAGCAACAGTTGACATCTATGAGTGTGGAGTTTTGAGAGTTGAGTTGATGCTCGCTGTTAGTTTTCTACTTTCCACTCTCAACTCTCAACCCTGAAAAAAGGTGTTTGGAAAAGATAAATGTCATTTATTATAACATCAAAGGAGTGGTAAAATGAAAATTTCGTATTTAAAAAAGACAATATGTTTTCTTCTCACAGTTGTGAGCATGGCAAGCTTGTGTATTACCGCAGCAGCTGAATCGACTGAATCAACCTCAGAGCAGCTTACCGTCTCTTATGAAAACAGAGAAGCTGTGGAAAAGACAATTACCGATTTCATCGAGGAAAAAAAGACAAAAACTCCCTCGGTTTCTGTTACAGTGTTTGATGACAAGCAGGATATCTGCAATATTGTCTACGGCTATGCAAACATAGAGGGTAATGTCAAAGCCGATGAAGAAACAGTGTATGAGTGGGGTTCCGTGTCAAAGCTGCTTGTCTGGACCAGTGCGATGCAGCTTTATGAACAGGGTAAGCTTGATCTGAATGAGGATATAAGAACATATCTACCGGCAGGTTTTTTGAAAAATCTTTCGTATGATGAGCCGATTACTATGATTGATCTTATGAATCACAGCGCGGGATTTCAGGAAACTGTTGCCGAAATCGAAACGGAAGACATTAACAACATCGTGCCGCTTGATCAAGCGTTAACAAGCGTTGCGCCGGCGCAGGTTGCAAGCCCCGGGGAAACAGTGTCTTACTCCAACTGGGGTGCTGCTCTCGGCGGATATGTCATCAGCTGCGTCAGCGGAATGGATTACGTTGATTATGTTCACAAAAACATCTTTGACAAGCTTCAAATGGAGCATACATATCTACGTCCCGATGCGTCCGACAATGAGTGGGCTGCCGAGAAGAGACATTCACTCCACAGCTATATGTTGGGCTTTGCCGATGACAGCATGGAAGATATGGGCAAATGCAGAGTGTACATAAATCTTTATCCGGCAGGGTCGGCAGGCGGCACGATATCCGATATGGCAAAATTCGCAAAAGCACTGTTGTGTGACAGCAAGGATTGCCCGCTTTTTGAGAAAGACGATACGCTTGACCTTATGCTCTCGCCGTCGAGAACATTTGACGATGGTTCACCAAGAATATGCCACGGATTATTCTATTCACTCTACGGAACAGATGGGCTTTATGGTCACGGCGGAAATACACAGGGCTGCTCGTCTGATTTGCAGCTCGACCTGAAACACAAAACAGGCTACGTTATGATGATAAACACACAGAGTGACCGTGTTTATACAAAAGGTCTGCCGGAAATTCTTTACGGTGAAAAAGAAATCCCGCACGAGAGTGGATTTGAGAAAGTCGATTTTTCGGGACATTACAGATTTGGCAGAAGCTGCGGCGGCGCGGGAATGCTGAAAATCGGAAGCCCGATAGAGGACAGCCTCACAATCTACAAAGAAGGGGATACATTTACCGGCAGCAACGGTATTGCAAAGGCAGAACAAATTTCCGATACATTTGTGGAGCTGACGCTCATCGATAATTCAAAGCGTTATCAAGCTCTCAAAAAAGACGCAAACGGTAATGTGATAATGCTTGAAACATATCAGGCTGTTGATACAAAAAAGCTGAGTGATGCAGAGTATTACACCGAATGGGCTATGATATATATGCTTGTCATATCCGGTGTTATATCAACGATCTTATTCATTTTCCATATAATTCGGTTGAGACAATATAAGGGTACCAATATTGAGAAGTTCAAGAAAACAGAGGTAATGGCAACGCTGATGTCGCTGCTGATGCTCGCCGAAATAGCCTGGATACTGATGAACCCCCGCTGGTTTATGTATGGGGGAACATCTGTACACGCGGCATGTGCGATTGTTGTGTGCTTGTTGGCACTGGCTCAGGCAATAATGCTGATTCGCTGCCGCGTATACCAAAGAGACGAAAGACCCGATAAACTGGCTCTTCTCAATATAGAAACGGTTTGCTGCACATTGACGATTGTTGGAATTGTCTATTGGAGACTTTTCCAATGGTGGGGCTTCTGATTGAGTTGTTAGATTTAGATTAGCTAATAGCTGCCAACTGTCAACTCCGCTTTGAGTAATTATTTATGTCGTCTACTGCAAAACTAAAATTCACAAAAAATTCACAATTACCTATTGACAAATATCGAAAAAAGGTATAATATATATTGCAATGAAGAACGATAGCGGACGCTGTCTGGTATAAACAGAATAGCTTTTATGGTGGGGACGGTCAAATTGACCGTCCCTTTTTGTCTGAATTTGTTTGTAGGTGCAGGCAAATACGCGCCCAACTTATTAAGATAAGCATATAGTAAGCAGAAAATGCGGCGAAAGCTTTCGTTAACAATACAACTCGACGGAACTGTCAGCGGCGACACGCCGCGAAAGCGGTTTAATTCCGCAGAAATGGAGGCTTACCATGTTAGCATCATTACTTCCCGTTATTATCCCTGTTTTAATTGTCGTTGTTCTTGTAGTTGTCTTTCTGTGCATGATCTATCGTGTGGCAGATATCGACAAGGCACTCATCATCACAGGCGGCAAAGAGCCGATCATAAAAGTGTCGGGCGGTTCGTTCGTTATCCCGATTTTCCGCAAGGCGCAGTACTTTGATCTCTGCATGCTGACTGTAACCGCCGACAAAGACGAAGTAAAAACAAAGACCTCAGTGCCGATTATTATCGATTGGACTGCTCAGATCAGACCCGACACAGAGGATATCAACAACCTCAAAAAGGCTATCATTTCATTCAAAGAAAGAGGTCAGGAGGGTATCAAAAACGACGTTCGCTTAACTCTTACCGGCGCGGTTCGTGATATCGTTGCGTCAATGACTCCGGAAGAGGTTCTTCGCGATAAGGTTGTTTTCGCAGAGAACGTCAAGAAAATCGTTGCCGATGAAATGGTAAATATGGGTATGGAGCTTGTGTCGCTTAATATTCAGGATATCACCGACAACAATCGCTACTACGACAATATCGCAGCACTCGACATGGAAGATAAACGCCGTGAGGCTGAAAACAAGAGATCGGTTGTTGACGAGGCTGTTCGTACACAGAAGGCAGAATCCGAAAGAATAGCGTCGCAGAACGAGCTTGCGTCTCAGCTTGCAGTTGCCGAGAAACAGCGCGACAACAACTTGAGAATCGCAGGATTTAAGGCAGAAACAGACAAGGCAGACGCAGACGCAGCTATAGCGGGCGAACTCCAGCACACAATCAGACAGCAGGAAGTTGCAGAACAGCAAGGTCGTATCAAGGTTATTGAGCAGGAGCAGTCAAACCTGGCAGCTATTAAAGAGAAGGAAGTTATCAAGACCCGCGCAGAGGCAGAAAAGCAGAAGAACCAGATCGAAGCAGAGGCGCAGGCTAATGTTCGCACGATCAGCGCGGACGCGTCCGTACAGGTTGCGGAGCGCGAAGCAAATGCAGTAAAGATCACCGCAGACGCAGCTGCAGAGAAAACGCGCAAAGAAGGTACGGCGGTAGCCGACGTTGCAAAGCTGAAAGGTCTTGCAGATGCGGAAGTTATTCGCCAGAAAGGTCTTGCTGAGGCAGAAGTTGAAAAACAAAAGCTCATTGCAAAAGCCGAAGGTGAAAGAGCGCTTGCAGAGGCGCGCGCGTCCAATGAGAAAGTAAACTTTGAGATAGAGAAGATCAGAATAGAGACAGAGGCAAGAGTTACCATTGCAACAAAGACAGCCGAGATAATGGCAAGCATCGGAAAGAACGCAGAGTTCGTCAACATTGGCGGCAGCGGTTCAATGGGCGCAGGCTCTACCGGAAACGTACTTATCGACACGCTGTCAAGCGTTCCCGAGTTGATGAAGAAACTCGAAGTTGAAAATCAGGCACTTAACGGAAAATCATACAACGACGAACTGAGAAATCTCGTTGCAAGCATTGCCGAGCCGGCAAAGGGACTGCTTTCGAACACAACAAATACCACAGTTAACGAATGCGTTCACGGCGAAGCTGAGAAGCCGTTACTTTCGGAGAATAACTAAAGTTTTAAGTTTTAAGTGAAAAGTGAAAAGCGGAATTGTTATATCCGCAGCTACAACGTTTATACAAACAAAAGCCCTCATTACGGTGTTAATGAGGGCTTAATTTGTTGTGCTTTTTGCGCAAAAAAAGTTTTCTAAATATTTACAAAATC
>CADCOF010000103.1 GCA_902802975.1 uncultured Ruminococcus sp.
GTGGGATTGCGGTTGCCATTTTTTCAAAAACTCTGCTTTATAAATCCTCCGTCTACCTCAAAAAGCTTTCCTTCATTCAATCTTTGTACAGACGCCGGCTCACAACATGTTATGAATACCTGTCTGTCTCCAATTTCATTTAACAAAAACTCCTGCCGTTTTGAATCAAGTTCACTCAATACATCATCAAGCAAAACCAACGGTTCTTCAGATATGGAAATTCGAATCAATTCTTCTTCGGCAATCTTCATTGACAATACGCAGCTTCGCTGCTGCCCCTGTGAACCGTAACGGCGCACGCTTACTCCGTTTATCGTAATCTCCATATCATCTCTGTGAGGACCCAACTTCGTTACGCCCGCAGCTATATCGTTATTTCGCTCATTTAATAATTCAGCCAATAAATAATCCCTTACAGATTCTATGCTGTCACAATACTTTTGCGGAACCATACTCATGTAATTTATATTCAGTACTTCACTATTATGCGATATACCTGCATGATATTTTGATGCAAATTCACACAATCTTTCGGTATATTTTTTTCTCACTCGTATTATATTTGCACCCAATACGGCGATTCTTTGATCCCATGCGTCCAAAGTGCCCTCAAGATCGGGATGTTCCGGAATTTCCTTCAGCAAAGCATTTCGCTGAACCAGTGTTCTTTTATACGATGTAAGCGTATCTTTAAAGCCGGGTTTTATCTGACAGATTGCGCTGTCCAGAAACGACCGCCTGTTCTCAGGAGAACCTTTTACGAGCGTAAGATGTTCAGGCGAAAACACAACAGCACATAAATGCCCCAACAAAGACGCGCTGCTTTTTTGTTTTACTCCATTCAGAAAAGCTTCTTTTTTTTGATCCTGTATTATTATCTCGGCAGTCTGAATCCGTCCTTCCGAAAAGAAATCTGCATCGATCTTTGCCCTTTCCTTATCGAAGCAAACAAACTCCTGATCTTTTCCTCCTCTGAAACTGCGGTTTCCGCTCAGAAGCCAAATACATTCGATCAAATTTGTTTTTCCCTGAGCATTTTTTCCGTAAAAAACATTTACGTTCTGGCACGGTGAAACGCTGCTGTCACTAAGGTTCCGAAAACCCTCAAATCTAAGAGAAGTAATATTCATTTTGCGCACACCTCAAGAACAATACCGTTGCACTCGGCAGTATCTCCGGGTCTCATTTTTTTGCCTCTCATTGTGCAGACTTCTCCGTTTACCAAAACGCCTCCGTTTTGAATAAGCAGTTTTGCTTGTCCGCCGGTACCGAATCCACCAATTTTCAAAAGGCTGTCTAATTTTATATATTCGGTATCTATAGATATTTTTTCTATTCTCATAAATACACCTTCAAAAACATGATGCTAAATACGCATTGGAACAACCAACAGAAGAAAACTGTCGCCGGATGTTGGTCTGATTTTCAGAGGTCTGTTAGGTCCGCTGAACTCAAACAGCAGCTCACTTGCATCGACATTTTTTACTGCGTCAAGCATATATCTGTTGTTGAAGCCGATTTCAAGCTCGTCACCTTCATAAGTTGTCTGAATAAAGTCGGTGGCTTTACCGACCGATGTTACGCAGAATATTTTCATTCCCTCATCTGCTATGATGAAATGAACAGGCTGCTGCATTTTATCGCTTGTCAAAAGCGACATTCTCTCCATTGAAGAAATGATCCCTGACGCTTCAACTGTCATTGTTGTTGTTGAACCTTTTGGAATGGTATCTTTATATGCAACATATTTTCCTTCTATAAGTCTTGAAACGACACAATATCCATCAATTGAAAATTCTACGTGCTTTTTACCAAGTGAGATCTTTACCATGCTTTCATCATCACTATTTATTTTCAGAAGTTCGCTTAAGGTCTTTTTTGGGAGAACAAATTCAAATTTATTTGTACTCTCAATCTTTTCTCTTCTCATAGACATTCTGAATCCGTCAATAGAAACAAGATTCAAATATCCGTCTTCAGCATCAAAGAAAGATCCCATCAATATTGGTTTTGCAAGATTGTCACTGACTGCATATATTGTATCTTTAATCATTGACCGCAGTGTACCTGCTTCGATCTCAAAGCTTTCAAGTGCCTCAAAACTCGGCAGCTCCGGAAATTCATATGATGAAATGCCAACAATCTGATAATCTGTCATTCCGGAATTTAAATATGCAAGCTGTTTATCATCTGTTTCTATCGTTATGATTTCATCAGGCATTTTTTTTACAATTTCTGTGAAAAGACGCGCGCTTAGCACAATCTCTCCCTGTTCAATCACTGTTACAGGAATTGACGTTGTTATTCCTATTTCAAGATCATAGCCGCAAAGCTGAGCTGTGTTGTCTTTTGCTTTAAGCAGTATGCCTTCCAATGCCGGTGTGGAGCTTTTTGTTGCTACTGCTCTTTGTACTGTTGTTACGGCTGTTGTAAGCTCCGTTCTGTTACAAACGACCTTCATATCGCTATATATCCTCCTGAATACGTTCTGTAAATTTCTCATGATCGATCAGAAAGCTGTTCGTTTTCGAAAATTTAAGAATGCAATTTGATTATTTGTATTTGCTTATAAAAAGCAGAGAAATAAGTATATAGTTATTATAGTAGTAGTAGTAGGGGGTGTGGAAAAGTTAAAACATAGTCAAAACTCAAGTGTGATGGGCGTTTGGCTGTTGTAACAATGTTTCACTTGTTTTCACTTATTTAACGACGTATTTTGTGTGCATGTGGAAAAAGTTAAGATCTTAATGTTAAATGTTGAGGAAATGTCAAATAATTCTAAATTTGATTTTCGAAC
>CADCOF010000104.1 GCA_902802975.1 uncultured Ruminococcus sp.
GTTAAATATATTTTTGCACCGGGTCTAAGATATCTGATCTTCTGAATAAAGGAGTCTGCGGCGTCAAGCGTACTCTGAACACTGAAACCACAAACATCGTTCATACCCAAAGTAATTACAACTTTATTTGCCTCGGTAACTGCCGGCGCATCATACATGAAAATTTGCTGACCATTATAGATAGGATGAAATGCGTCCGGGTGATACCAATCATACTGACTGCTGACCCAACCTATGCAAGCAGCACTGACAAACTTTGCATTTCCAAGCTCTCCAAAAGTGTCGTTGTAAATGCTAAGACCATTTGTGAAACCGTCACCAAGAAATACACAATCATCAAACCAAGCCATATCTACGGGCGATCCCGTGTGAATATTAAGCGGTGCAGTCGCCGATGTATCACGATTCTCTATAAGCTTTTTACGATAACTCGGCTCTCCGTTTTCGTCAACTCCTATTCCTAACTCTGTTGTGTTCGTTTCGTCTTCGATCAAATCTTGTTCTGTCAGTTCATCACTGCTTACGGCGTCACTGCTCGAAATCTCACTTTCAGAAATATCGCTGCTTGCAGTCTCACTTTTTGTCTGACTGCTGACGTCGCTTTGAGGTTTGCTTTCGGCAGATGACGACACTGCATCGCTTGTTATTTCCGGAAGTGCGTCAAGATCAATCAAGATCTCGCCCTCTTCCAAAGCTTCATCTGCTGTTTCAATTGTATTTATTGCATTTGCAAAGCCTTTAAATGTGTGAAAGTTGTTTTCACGTTGAGCAGTTTCACAGCCCGAGCAAGCAAGAATACAGGCAGAAAGAATAATTGGTAATACTGTGTTTCTTTTCATACGAAGCAAAATAAAATGCACCACCTATTGACTTTTAACTTTCAAAATTATACTCTTTTTTCTATATTATGTCAATAGGTTTTATTTTTTACTTAACTATTTATCACTTTAATGGACAAATCTCCTATAATATGTACAAATTAATAACAGATGCACTCTAATCTAAAATATGTTTACAATTCTTTTTGTCTTCATACATTAAATGATCTGCACGTTCAAATACATCTTGTAAACGCATATCCCTTCCGGGCGCGAAATCCGATAAACCATAGGCTATTATTCTTACGCCATCTTGCCTGTTATTGCACAGCACATCATCCAATTCTTCCAAAAGACTCTTTCTGTTAATGTAATCTTCGCCTTTAAGTATAACCGCAAATTCATCTCCTCCAATACGAAATACCGGGCTGTGTTTAAACACCCTGCATATTGTTTGGCATGCTTTCTTTATGTATTCATCTCCGACGCTGTGACCGTGTGTATCGTTCACATGTTTGAGATAATTCACATCACAAACTGCAACTGCAAATTCCGATAATTCAGATTTTTTTATCTGTTCGTCTATTTCTATTTCCATCTGAACGTATGAACGCTTATTTTTCACACCGGTAAGTGCGTCCTTATTCGCCAGATCCATTGCGTTTTGGTAGGCAATCTCCATTCTCTTCGACGCGTCTACATTTGCCACTGCTATTATCAAATGATCCAAATCATCCTTTGGGCGAATAGCATATAAAGTCATATACTGCGGTTTGCCATCGATTATTTGCCTGTAATTAAGAAATGTTTTTTCGTATTCGTCCAGTGTTCTCAGCAGATTTTCTTTTTTCATAGATTCTATCATCATTGGTATATCTTCAGGGTACAATGCTTTTTGCATATTGATACGGCAGGCAGCAAAAAAATCCTTGCCCCTTTCTCCAACCTCAAGATTTGAATACTGTCTGTTTGCGCTGTATTCTACATATTCATCATTAACTATATTTACGCTGTATATTATTTCGTATCTTTCTGCAAGTGCCTTTGCAATTATTCCAAAAGCTTTTGATTCGGCTGCCATTGATTGCTCACGCTTCATTTGGCTGTCTATATTGAAAACACCAATCACAATGTGATGATCGTCGTTTCTCGGACGAACAACTGTCATTGTCATGTACTGGTATCTTCCATCGAGAAACATCCTGTATTTTATTGAGAAAGATACGCGCTGCTTAAGCTTTTTCAGAAGCGCATCTTTATTTATTTCCTAAAGCATATGCTCTCTGTCATCCTGATAAATATACGTCTTAATATCTTCTGCGGAATCCTTGAAAAAATCGGAACCTTGAGTTGTAGTACCCAGCTGCGCATACTTTTCGCTTGATTCGTATATAGAATAAGCATTTGTATCTATATCAATATAATATATTACCTCATATTGACTTGCAAGCGCGCCGGCTATATGAGAGTACGTTTCTGTAATCGCTTCTCTGCGCTTTTGCTCGTCAATATCCTGAACACCAATAACAATTTTATTTTCGCCGCTGCGTATAGCTTTCAGAAAATAATATCGGGGCGCGCCGTCCACCACAAGTCTGTACGAAAAAGAAAACGACTGATTCCCGCTCAAATTTCTGATGATAGCAGACCGATCAAACATTTTTAAAAAATACTTCTGATCGTCTATATACACAAGCTTGCGTGCGCTTTTTTGCACACTTTGAAAGAAGTTATCTCCTCCGGAAACAAAAACTAACTCTTTATTATTATTGCTTACCGAGTATTCCTCATAGCTGTAGTTTTTCGAATCAATAACAAAAAGTTGACTGTAATCGTTTGCAAGAGC
Source organism: uncultured Ruminococcus sp. (assembly GCA_902802975.1). Taxonomy (GTDB): domain Bacteria; phylum Bacillota; class Clostridia; order Oscillospirales; family Acutalibacteraceae; genus RUG592. The sequence continues at coordinate 2,665 of CADCOF010000104.1, forward strand.
GAGTGCCAAACTTACAAAGGTATCGGGCTTGTGAGAATTATTTGGCATAATCAATCTCCTTTCTCAGTTACAGCATTATCGTCGTTATTGTTCTCGTCATCAACTACCAGCGTAGCGGAACCGTATGCTTTGAGCGGTTTTCCCGCCTCATCACATTCCAAAGTGTATCTGACATGGAACGGAATCCTCCCTACAGTGAGGGGAATTATTGCCTCAAGGTGTTCTACACCGTTGGCTAATTGTTTATGCCAATCGCGGTACATATCGGCGTATTCCGGCGGAAAAACTCCGGCTTTTATCGCAGGCTCGGGATAATTATACAAAACAGGAGGAAATTGAAGATCACGCATGCACCTGAAACACGGACGCATCTCTTTTGTAGCAATATCATATTCCCATGCGTACACATTCGCCTGTTCACTGGCAAATCTAAAACGTTTTTCGCTGATCTCAAGGTCGCTGTACTGCTTCTTCTCAGCGGTTATATTATGTATCGAAGCAAAGAAAAGGTAATGATGATCCGTGTGTCCTATCATTCTGATATAACTGCGCAGACATATCATATCATTGCCGCATGTCTTTGAACAAACATTTCGCCATGTTTCGCAGATCTCCTCATCTTTACTTTCGATAGCCCTCGTCAATGTATCAGTGTAAATTTTTCGATTTTCTTCATCCATACCGACAAATGGATCCGATTCGAGAATCTCCTGCTCGATCATATTCATGCCGATCTCTTTGATATACTTATTGTTTACACGGAGTATTGTAATTCTCCCTTTGCTTGGCGAATATGAAAAAATGACTGCCGCACCAACGAAAGCGTTGAATATCAAAGTCTCCATTGAAGAAGGATCCCAGAACTTTCCCGTATCTATCTCATCTTTGAGCTTGAGCGCAGGAGACAGCGGCTCATGCTCCAGAATATTCATTTTCTTGATAAATTCATCCTCGGGAATAGGCTTTGAATATAAATAGCCTTGAATATATTTGCAGCCGATACTTCTTAGATAATCGGCTTGTTCCATCGTTTCAACGCCCTCGGCAATAACAGGCGTACCAAGCCATTTTGCCATTTGAATAACTGCGTTGATAATAGTGCCGCCTCTTCCGCCGATCTCTCCGCTCATAAAGCGCATATCGAGTTTGATAACATAAACCGGAAGATCTTTCAGCACATTCAAAGATGAATATCCTGTGCCGAAGTCGTCCATCTCAACAATATACCCATTTTCATGCAGCTCTTTCAGTACATTTGAAATAAGCTCCATGCCGCCTATAGCATACGATTCAGTTATTTCAATATGTAACTATTTTGGTTCAACGTTATACTTTCTTCGAAGTCTTTCAATCTCTTTGATATATTCTTTTTGATAAATGTCATATCTTGACATATTTACTGAAATGGGAACAGGTTTTTTACCTGAATCCAAACATTTGCGTTGAAATTTACACACAGCTTTAAACATTGCAATATCGGCGCGATAGATAAGGTCGTTTTTTTCCATAACAGGAATAAAGTCGCCGGGATACTGAATTCCAAATTCCGGGTCTTCCCATCGCATCAGAGCCTCTGCGCCAATCATTCTGCCGGTGCTGTGATTTATCTTCGGCTGATAATATGCAAAAATATGCCCATTTTTGACCGCGTCGTCAAACTTTGCTATCAACTCTTGCTCAGTCATTTTTCTTTTCATAAAATCAGTGATCTCCTTTTCGCCGAAATTTATGTGCTAATATTAATTTTACACTAATTACGCTAAAATGTCTATATAATTCTAAAAAAATATAGAACAATAATCAAAAAAAAGATTAAAACTGTTTACAAAAATCTCTCGTAATTAAAAAATCCAAAAAAATGAAATGTGTGATAAGAATTATTCTAATTGCCGGATTTTTAAATTTTTTTGTTATATTTGTTGCAATGTAAATTATATTATGGTATAATATTGTAAAATGTGATTTCAAAAGCGTGCTTACGTAAATGAGAAAATCGAATGTATCGCTGTTCGTTATCAAATAATACTCATGGAGGGGTATATCATGTTGTGTCCAAACTGTGGTAAACAGAATTATGACGAAGAGTTGTTTTGCGCCTATTGCGGCAGCCCAATGAACTCAGATAGCTCATCATCCGGTGAATCTAATTCGAATAATACACCAAACAAAAATCCAAGTAATGGTATTTCAGATTCATCATCTGCCGGGACAACCAATTATTCAGACGGTTCACAAAATAAAAAATCCGGCAAGTTAGGCATCATATTAGGTATTGTTGGAGCGATTTTAGTCTTAGCTGTTGTTATAGGTACTGCAGCATATTTCTTAACAAAAGATCCCGGTGACGACAAAAACGGTGCAAAAGAAACAGCTGATACAGCTGCAACGGCTGATACGGTATCCAAAAATGACCTTTTTGACATTGTTGATGATACGAGCAATAATAAGGCTGCAGCGTCAAAAAAGAACCCTTCTGATACAAAGTCTAAAAACAATCTTTTTGATGTATCAAGCAGTGAATCAAATGATGAGCAAAA
>CADCOF010000105.1 GCA_902802975.1 uncultured Ruminococcus sp.
ATAAATAAAATAAAGAGTAAAGAAAGAGCGGTACCCACTCTTGACGATGTTATTGATATTACTATAAATGAGCAAAAAAGTAAAAATTTACTCGTTTATTTTTGCTCTGATTATTTTCTTTGACGCTGTTTTTACAAATTCTTTGTCTCTGAAAATAACCTTCACTATACGTTTAGCCGGAGGGAATGTCTCGTTAACTTCATCAATCTTTGCGGTTATCTCCGCTTTGATGTCATCGGATTTATAATCGGGATCGGGATATACCTGAGCCATGATTATTCCGTCTTCGGCATAAACTACCATCTCTTTTATCGGCATAAAGAACGCAAACTGATTTTCAAGCTCTTCGGGAGAAACATTTTCTCCGTTTGAAAGAATAATTAGGTTCTTCTTTCTTCCCGTGATATATAAATAGCCGTCCTCGTCCTTATAGCCTAAATCGCCTGTCATAAGCCAGCCATCGGGCGTAAGTGAATTGGCAGTCTCCTCGGGGTTCTTGTAGTAGCCCTTCATGACCGATTTGCTTTTTGCCCAGATTTCGCCATCAACGATCTTTACTTCGCAGCCGTCCATGATCTTTCCTACCGACTCCGGCTTCGGACAATTTCTGACGCCGTTGCATATTCTCGGAGAACACTCTGTCATGCCGTAGCCCTGAGCGATTTCAATGCCAAACTCTCTGTAACCGCTGATTATGTCGGGGCTTAGATATGCGCCGCCCGAATAAAGCACATCGAAGTTCTCGCCAAATACCTGCTTGCCGATAGCCTTTTTATCGGGATTCTTTTCTGCTGCAAGCTGCATTTTGTTGAGTATCGTCGCAGCAATCATAGGAACGAACGTTGCATGCTCCGGCTGAAATACGGTGAGATTGCGCACAATGTGCATAAGAGAATCATTGATACAAACAGTTGCGCCCTGATACAAACTGCACAAGATATCGCATGTAAGGCAGTAAACGTGGTGTATCGGCAAAACGGAAAGCAGCTTCTTGCCGTGATAATCCTCGTCCATGTCGCTTGTTGAATTATCAATAAGGTTTGCATGTGTGAGCATAACGCCCTTGCTTACGCCTGTTGTACCTGATGTGAAGAGAATAGCCGCAAGGTCTTCCTCTTCCACATCTCCTGTTGGAGTCTGACCCTTGTTCTCTTCTATGATATCGCCCAAAAGCAGCATATCATCGTACTTTTTATGAAGGTGAATAAAGTACTTTACAGCGGGGCAAACCTCTTTGAACTTGGGTATATCTGAAATGTGTTTATCATCAAAGAATACGATCTCACTGTCGGAACGCAGTATCTCGTCTGCGATTTTATCGACATTGTTCGATGTATCAAGCGGAACCGAAACGTTGCCGCTGCACTGAATGCCAAACCACGCCATGAGGTACTCAGACGACGTTGCGCCGATTATTGCGGCATGTACCTTTGAATCAAAATGATTCTGAATCCACACTGCAACACTATCGCAGGATTGTCTGAACTGTGAGAAACTCACATCATAAAACTTCTTTTTCTTGTATTCGCGCAGGAAAATTTCTTCGCCAAACAGCTCGTCACTTCTGTAAACAAGCTCTTTTAAAGTTTTAGGTTTACTCATCAGCAAGACCTCCGAGGTATTTTGCAAACTCGCCAACCGTCTTGCATTTAACGGCTTCTTCCTGATCGATTTCTACATCGAAATTATCCTCGGCATCGCCCATCATGCACATAACGTCATAAGAATTAAAACCCAAATCCTCAATAAAACGGGACTCTTCGGTGATCTCGTCCGGCTCCACTTCAACATACTCACAAATGATCTCTTTTACTTTATCAAACATTACAAATACCTCCGATTAGGTCATATCAATAATATCTTTGATCGTCTTATCAGGATTTTCGATGCTGCGGAACAAAACTCTGCCTGTGAAATAATACAGGAATTCGATCTCCTCAGGAGTAGCGCAGTCCTTCTGATATCCAAAGAAGAAGTTGAGACCGCCGTCACCGGGTCTGTGCATAGCTGTGATGTACATTGGCTGAGGCTGCTTGCCGCTGCTGTACCATCTGCTCTTGAAGCCAATGTCCTTGAGGTAAGGAACAACGCTGTTGAGTGTTGCGGGCTGATATGTAAAGTTCATGCTGTGATAGCTGCTGCCGGGTGCTGCGCCGTAGCGTTCTCTTGTCTCGGCCATGTATTTGAGTGTAGAGTAATCAGCATGAATGAAGAGTTCCTCCTGCGCCTTTTTGATGATGTTCATCGAGTCAAGCACAGTGGTATCAAGCGGCATAATAGTTCTGAGCGGGAAGCAGTGCATTCTTACGCCGCCGCACTTTTTGTTAAGAACTGTTGAACGTCTGCTTACAAAGTCTCTGATAGTAACGTCCGTCTCGTTATCATTGAACTTTGAGAGAACCGTTCTGATAGCGTGAAGAATAACGGCACTTACCGGAAGATCATGCTCGTGAGCAAAATCAAGAATCTTGTTTGTGGAGTCAACATCAAGCTCGTATGTAATTGTTGCGCCGTCACCGTTGGAGCTTGTGAGCATACCCCATCTCTGCTCGGGGTTGCCGCTCTGCTCTCTGAACTCAAGAAGCTTTTTCTTTCCTCTGTAATCGGTGTAGATAGGCTCGGGAAGTTCAAGCTGCTTGTGCCAGAATTCCTCGTCTCTCTTCTGCTTGCGGCTGCCCTCGTACTCAAAATCCTTTTTGATGGAATCAATGTATGAAGTCATCGGCTTCGGATAAGGCATACCATAAAGAAGGCTGCTGTATATTTCCATAACGTCCTTGGCAAATGCGATAACCGAACCGGAGTCCATGCAGGCATGGTGAACGTTGAAATAATATCCGTTATAACCATTGGGAAGAGATACAATTACAATTCTTGAAAGCTTGCCGCCGAATGTATCGAAAGGCTGCGACGTCCACTTTGTAAGAACCTCGGTTACCTTGTCTTCCTGCCATTCGGAGAAGTCATAATACTCAAAAAACTCATTCTGATAAGGCTCGATATACTGCCACATCTCGCCGGTCTGGGGGTCCTTCCAGATTCTCATTCTCATAGACTCGCATCTTTCAACAGCTCTGTTGAGTGCCTCTCTGAGGGCTGCCACATTGAGCTTCGTTTGAAGATACTGACCGGTACCGATGTTAACTATCTCCTGTGTGGGGCTGTATTTAAGTGTGTAAATATGAACCAATTGCGCCGGGGTAAGTGGATAACATTCACGCGTTATCCCGCCAATGTTCTTTAACATCCTGATCACCTTTCTGCATCTCTCACATATTTTTTGATTACTCTACATTACAGCAATAGATTAATGTTCGCATTGCGAACATTTCATATTACGAAATAATATTACAACATTATCCCGGTTTTTTCAATTGACAAATCTGCCAAAGATACGCTTTTTTTTTACGATTTTTCATCAGGATAGTACGATAAAACAATCTTCAAAAGTCGTATCAATTCTCTCACATCATTTTCGCCCAAAATACTGAAAAGTCCTTTATAATCATTGTGTATTTCGGTGCGTTTTTCGATAGAGACCTGCCTGCCTTTTTCGGTAATTTTAGCTTTTACGACGCGTCTGTCGCTCTCACTTCGTTCACGGACGATCAATTCTTTTTGCTCCAAACTGTTAAGAATATCGGCTATTCTGCCCGGCACCACATGGAGTTTTTTGCCAAGCTCCCCCGCCGACGCTCCGTCCTCCATATCCATAAGACAATTCAATACGCCGTATTCTCCTCTGATACTGTTGAGTACCTCGATGTTGTTTTTTCTGTTCAAAAAGTCTGCCAAAACGCTGTATAATTCTTCGGGAAGAGTTATATCTTTGTTTTCCATAATCAATATCACCCTCAAAAATATAGAATTTCGGTTGATGAAACCACCAAAAATACTTCTACTCCCATTATAACACCATTTTTTTCAAAAAGTCAAGGTGGCGGGTTGCACCCGCAGGCAATTCCGTCGGGCTGTATTATTAACGTAAGTCTTCGCCGCGGCAGGCATGCGCCTGCAGGCAATTCCGTCGGGCTGTATTATTAACGTAAGTCTTCGCCGCGGCAGGCATGCACCTGCAGGCAGTTCCGTCTAAAAAACCAATGTCATCAACTTAAAGTTAGACAGAGAGCATCACAAAGTTTTTCGCCAAGCCTTTTTTCAAAAAGGCTTGCCGCCGGAGGCATACCGAAAGCTTAAGTTGAT
>CADCOF010000106.1 GCA_902802975.1 uncultured Ruminococcus sp.
ACAAAACTACCATCGAAAACTAAATGACCGGCTAAAACCGGTCTTTTTGTGTTGCGATGGGACTGTTAGAGTGTGAATAGTAACCATATTCTAATAAATTTCTCAACTAGATAGTGTGTATCACTTGATTTTTTGGTAAAAATGTGATATTATTAGTATGGTCAGGAAGAGATTGTAAAATTTCTCCGTTTTTGATGACAAATAACTTTCAAAGGAGTAGTTTAGTATGAACTATTTGGCAATTGAAAAGGTAGTGGGCAGAGAAATCCTTGATTCAAGAGGAAATCCCACAGTTGAAGCAGAGGTATATCTTGTTGACGGTACAGTAGCAAGAGGTACGGCTCCCTCAGGCGCATCGACAGGTGAGTTCGAGGCACTTGAACTTCGTGACGGCGACAAGGGCAGATATCTTGGCAAAGGCGTTGAAAAGGCTGTTGAAAATATCAACACAGTTATCAACGATACTATCACAGGTATGGATGCATCCGATATCTACGCTGTTGACGCTGCAATGATCAAAGCAGATGGCACAAAGGATAAATCTAACCTCGGCGCAAATGCAATCCTCGCAGTTTCTATCGCTACTGCAAGAGCAGCTGCTACAGCACTTGATCTCCCGCTTTACAGATTCTTGGGTGGAGTTCAGGGCACAAAGCTCCCCGTTCCTATGATGAACATACTCAATGGCGGCGCACATGCAGACAGCGCAGTTGATACTCAGGAATTTATGATTATGCCTGTTGGCGCTCCTTCCTTCAAAGAGGCTCTCAGATGGTGTGCAGAAGTATTCCACACACTCAAGAAGCTCATCAAGGATATGGACGATGTTACAGCTGTAGGTGACGAGGGCGGTTTCGCTCCCAACAAGCTCGCAAGCGATGAAGAGGCTATTGAGAAGATTCTTGAGGCTGTTAAGGTTGCAGGCTTCGAGCCGGGTCGTGACTTCATGATCGCAATGGATGCGGCGTCCTCAGAGTGGAAGAGCGAAAAGGGCAAGGGCTTCTATCATCAGCCGAAGAGCGGCAAGGACTTCACATCAGACGAGCTTATCGCTCACTGGGAAGCTCTCGTAGACAAGTATCCGATCATTTCAATCGAGGACGGTCTTGATGAAGAGGACTGGGAAGGCTGGCAGAAGATGACAGCAAAGATCGGTCACAAGGTTCAGCTCGTTGGCGACGATCTCTTTGTTACAAACACAGAGAGACTTGCAAAGGGTATTCAGCTTGGTTGCGGTAACTCTATCCTCATTAAGCTCAACCAGATCGGTTCTGTATCCGAGACTCTTGAGGCTATCAAGATGGCTCATAAGGCAGGCTACACAGCTATTTCTTCACACCGTTCGGGTGAGACAGCAGATACAACTATTGCAGACCTCGCTGTTGCTCTCAACACTTGTCAGATCAAGACAGGTGCACCTAGCCGTTCCGAGCGTGTTGCAAAGTACAATCAGCTCCTCAGAATTGAAGAAGAGCTTGGCGCAAGCGCAGTTTATCCGCAGATGGGCGCATTTAACGTAAAGAAGTAATTTCGAATGACTAACAAAGGCCTCGTGCATTGATTTGCATGGGGCCTTTTTTATACTCTTGCCTTAATCACAGATATATGATATAATTTTTATGCAAACAGTATTCTATAACAAAAGGGTGTGTATTTTTGAAAAACGACAGAAAAATACCAGTAACATTAATGTTTTTCTTATTGGGGCTGATTACAAGCACATTTGCTATTGTTATGGCAGCAATGCTTTCTGCCAATAGCAGCTATAAAGATATCGAAAAAATATATTATGACAATACCAATGAATTTAATAATATTTATAGTTACATGAAAAATACATATTCCAAAAACACAGAAAAGGCGGAGCTTGATCTTGATGATAAATGCCTGAAAGTTTATATTGATAAAAATGTACGCATCGTTACTCCAGATGAACCTATTATTAAAGATATGCAGACACTACATGACAAATATCAGCCAAGCAATTCTTTGTATGTATTTACATCGGCAGCGTCATATTTTGATGACAACGGAAATATGATGATGTACTTATACGGTGCAAAAAAGAAGCTGGGGGAGAGAAGCAGAAATTATTGTCTTGTTTATGTTGACGATGGCTACAATGGATATTATCCAAATTATTTATTTAACCAGAATAATACTATAGCAAAACCATTTGATGATAAATGGTACATATGGTCATACGATAGTGATGTTGGATAATAGTCATGCAGCCACAAGCAATATATGAGCTATTTTTTATTGGTAGTACAAATATCGCACCAAATATGCTCACATAGATTATTGTGTGTAAAAATATAAGACCCGCGCCAAATACAATATCGGACGCGGGTGGTGAATAGTTGTTTTCAATAAAGTTTGTGTGCAAATTGTCACAAAGCGTTAATTGCCGAAAGGGCACTGAGAATATATTTAATAATAAACAATACAACGATTACATACATTAGTGGGTGAATATTTTTTGCTTTTCCTTTTGCAAGCGATATGACCAAATAAGAAATAAAGCCAAAAGCAAGACCATCTGTTATGGAATAGAAAAACGGCATGCATGTAACAGTAAGGAAACATGGTATAGCGACTTCAAGATCGCACCAGTCTATGTCGTTCAATGAGCTGCACATCATTACGCCAACGATTATCAGTATAGGCGCAGTTGCGGCACTTGGAACAAGCCCCACAATCGGGGACAAAAATAAACCGAGCGCAAAGCATATTCCCGTTACAATAGATGTAAGTCCTGTCTTTCCACCTGCGGATATACCTGCTGTGGATTCAACATATGTTGTTACCGTACTGGTTCCAATTACTGCTCCGGCAGACGTTGCGATAGCATCGGCAAGCATGGCTTGTTCAATCTTGGGTAGGTCGCCGTTTTCGTCAAGATATCCGGCTTTATCGGCAGCTCCGATAAGCGTTCCTATCGTATCAAACATGTCCACCATTACAAGCGTTATCATTGTTGCTATAAAAGATGCTATAGGTGCGGTGAAAAGCTCGCCAAAGCCCGTGAAGCATTTTCCGAACATTGAAAAATCAAGATACGGTATCCAGCTTGTCGGTGCAGTTACGCCCACATCGATCTTAAAACAGAATTGAAGAATACACCCGACGACTGAAGTGCCTATCATGGAAATAAACAGTGCCGCAGGTACGTTTTTAATTACAAGAATAATTGTGAGAATGAGCCCGAAGCATGCCAAAAGAACAGTTGGCGAAGCAAAGTTACCGAGTGCAACGGTAGTTGCCGCGCCGCTGCCTTCACCTATAACTATACCGGCATTAACAAAACCGATAAGGGCGATGAATAAGCCGATGCCTGAGCCAATGGCTTTTTTTAGGCTTATCGGAATAGCTTTCACAAGAGCGGTTCTAGCTCCGGTGACTGTCAGAAGGATAAAGAAAACGCCTGCGATGAATACCGCTGAAAGCGATGCGCCCGCGGAAAGCCCGAATGTGCCGCAAAGCGTGTAGGCGAACACGGCATTGAGACCGAGTCCGGGAGCCTGTGCCATAGGGTAGTTTGAAAGTATTCCGATTAGCCATGTTCCCAAAGCTGCGGAAATGCAGGTTGCTGTTATCACTGCGGAATTTGACATACCTGTTGGAGAACTTTCACCCAAAATAAGCGGATTCAGAAAAATTATGTACGCCATCGCGAAGAATGTCGTCAAACCGGCTATAATCTCTGTGCGAACGTTGGTGCCGTGCTGCGAAAGCTTGAACAGCTTATCAAGTGTGCCTGTAGGTGCAGTGCTGCTTGACTGCGTTTTTGTCAGCTGTGGCTTTTTAGGCTGTGTTTTTGTTTTTTGAGCAGCTGTGTTTTTCTTTTTGGATTTTTTTGCCATATTGTACACTCCTATTTGTATTATTTGGCGAATTTTCGCCTCACAATAAAATTATATAAGAATTTGTTTGCAATATCAAGTGTTTTAACAAAAATGTCTATCACTTTGTATTCTCGTTTTTCTTGAATGATTATTTCGTCAAATTGTCAATTATTCAAAAAAAATCTCAATAAATTCTTATAAAACAGAGAAAATTTGCAAGTTTATATTCTTTTTCTTGCATTTTTCATATATTTGTATTACAATACAGAATGTGAGTGTGTCTATTGGCTTGTGAGATGATATTTTTACGGGTACGAATATGGCATTATATTTTGTGAACAACAAATTAGGAGGATTATCTGATAATGAAAAGTTATAAGAAAATGACCACTGAAGAACTTCTTCAAGAAAAAGCATCTCTTGAAAAGGAGTATGAGAATTACAAAGCAATGGGACTGAGCCTTAACATGGCTCGTGGAAAGCCCGGTGCGGAGCAACTGGATATCTCTATGCCGATGCTTGACGTTCTCAATTCAGCAAGCGACTGCGATGACAATGGCACCGACTGCCGCAATTACGGTATTCTTGATGGTATTTCCGGCGTAAAGAAGATGTTTGCGGATATTCTCGATGTTAACGAGGACGAAGTTTTTGTAGGCGGAAATTCAAGCTTGAATATGATGTTCGATACGATTACTACCTTTATGGTTAAGGGGATAGCAGGCTGCGAACCGTGGATAAATCAGGGCAAAGTAAAATTCTTGTGTCCTGTTCCGGGTTATGATCGACACTTTGGTATCACAGAATATTATGGTATCGAAATGATCAATATTCCCACAGATCAAAACGGTCCCGACATGGATCTGGTTGAAAAACTTGTGTCGGAAGATGAGAAAATCAAAGGTATTTGGTGCGTGCCGAAATACTCAAACCCCACAGGTATCACATATTCCGATGAGACAGTTCGTCGTTTTGCGAATCTTAAACCTAAGGCTAAAGATTTCAGGATTATCTGGGACAATGCCTATGTTATTCATGATGTTACTGACACTCCCGATACACTTCTTTCAATAATGGACGAATGTAAAAAGAATGGCACCGAGGACTTGCCAATCATTTTTGCGTCAACATCAAAGATAACTTTCCCGGGTGCAGGCGTTGCGGCAATGGCATGTTCAAAAGCAAACATGGATGTATTCAAGGCTCGTTACACACGTCAGACTATAGGTTACGATAAGATTAATATGCTCCGTCATCAGCGTTATCTTAAGGACAGCAGCGGTCTTGTGGCATACATGGAGAAGCATAAGGAGGTTATCGCACCGAAGTTCAAATGCGTTCTTGATGCGCTCAATGACAAAGTAAAAGAGACCGGCTGTGCCTCTTGGACAGAGCCAAACGGCGGTTATTTCATCAGCGTAAACGTACTTGAAGGAACTGCTAAAGAGGTGGTTCGTCTATGTAAAGAAGCAGGCGTTGTATTGACCGGCGCGGGCGCAACGTATCCCTACGGAAAGGATCCCAAAGACAGCAATATCAGAATTGCACCAACATACCCGACTGTTGAGGAACTTTCAAAGGCTGCAGATATTTTCTGTGTTTGTGCAAAACTTGCAGCTGTAAATAAGATGATTGGATAATCAATTTACAAAGTTATAAACACCTGCGTCCAACATTGTGTTTCGGCGCAGGTTTAATGTTTTTTTGTAACTATTCGGAACCGCAGTGAAAAAAGCGTATAACACGTATAAATTTGGCATATAATCTATTGCTTGGGTGAGTACAGTTTACCATAAGCAAAGGAGAGTGTTATATGAATTATCCGATAAAAACAGATCGTGTATCAATGGCGCAGGTCGTTTACAGTGAAAGCTTTGAGCAGACTGTAGATATTGACTTGAAATTACCTGATTACTGCCCCGATATAAGCAAGATCCTGAAATGCCGAATGGAACCTCAGATCACGGGTCGCAGCATCATGGGAGATAGGATTACAGTGGAAGGAATGAGTGTGGTAAGAGTTATCTACATCGATGCACTCAGCGGAGCCGTTCGCTGCGCTGAACAAAGTTGCCCATTTGAAATAAATGTCTCTGCCGGAGAAGTATCGCAAAATTCGGCAATCAACACTTTTATTCGTGTGAATTATCTCAACTGCCGTGCGCTTTCATCACGCAGATTGAGCATTCACGGCACATTCAACGTTGACATAAAGATATATGATAAATCTGATTCTCATCTTTGTACTCATGTAAAAGGCGATGATGTACAGCAGAAGAAGCAGACAATTTCTTATCATGCGCTTAAAAGTATAACTCAGCAGCCATTTTCGGTGACTGAAACACTTGAATCCGGAACGGGTTCTATGGCAGTTCAATCGGTGCTGCGAAGTGATATTAATATTGTGACAAAAGATATAAGCGTAAATTCCGGCAAACTGATGTACAAAGGCGAACTTTTGGTAAAGCTGCTGTATCTTTCCGATCTTGAATCAAACAGACCCGATACGCTTGAATACAGCATACCGTTCAGCCAGGTCATCTCGATTGATACGTCCGATGATGATAAACAGGTTGTCAGAACAGAGCTTTTGAACAGCATCGTAACTTTGCGAAACGAAATTGGCTTTGAAGATCCTCTTCCGGTGGTCTCCGCAAAGATATGTGTGACAGTATTGACATATGAAAAGTGTGAATCGAGCGTTGTTACGGATTGTTACTCTACTTTGTATAGACTTGTCCCGCAATACGGTGTGTCAGATTTGCCGACATATGCGAGCACAATAAACGAAAATATTATCGAAAAATTGAGCATTGAATTTTCTGAAAGCAGTGTGGCGAAGGTAATTGATGTTTGGTGCGAAAAGGGCGGCATAGTTTGCGAACATAGTGACTCAAAGGTGAATGTCAGGGGCAAATATGTAGTTTGCGTACTTGCAAAAGATTCGGATGATAATGTAATATATACTGAGCGTTCATTTGATTACACACGAAATATAGCTGCTGTTGATCAAGATGTTGACATAGATGCATACTTAACAGTCGAAGTACTTTCGGTGGGCTTTCGTATAACAGGTGATCATGGCATTGAAGTTCGAACTGAATTGAATGTTAATGGCGAACTATATACTTTGATGACAGTCAAAACAATAACATCAGCTGATGCCGATGAAACCAAGTTTTTTCAGACTGATAATAATGCTTCTCTTGTAATTTATTATGCGTCAAAAGGTGAGGATGTATGGAATATAGCCAGACAGTACTATGCGTCTGCAAATGATGTGCGTGAGGAAAATGATCTTACACAAGATATCCTTGATGAAGACGCAATGTTAATTCTTCCTACCACGCAGCTACGGCATACTGTTGCTACAGGCTCGCGCACGTAGTTTATTATTAAGTGGCATGCTGCCACTCCCGGTTCGCGCATACAGTTTATTATACCACAATATTTAACCCGCGTCTAAAATCTTTAATTGGGCGCGGGCAATTCAGTGTATATGTAAAAACGACGAAAAAGGGCATGTTAATAAACCCATTTAAAACGTGTTTTTGACATATCCAATACCTCGTTCGTCAACACTCATATCCAGCTTTGCAACGAATTCGACAGGTGCTTTTGCTTTGCCTTTGACGTTCGTACGGATATAGGGATGTGAAATGCTTACAATTTGATCTGGTTTGTTGTTTTTCCTTGCACTTATTATACCACATTTTGACTTGAAAAGCTACTGTTTATCTAGCGTTCGAGGTTTAGCAAGGAGGTTGAAACAGACACTAAATATTTTGATCCTGATGGTTTCTCAATTCTGCCTAAGCCTATCAACCACACTTTCTTTGCATATTATCCGATACGCAACAGCGGGTATCACAGCCGACAGCAAAAGCAGTATCGGAACGCAAACGGCTATGGGCGCAAGCGTGAAGCGGTAAGTG
>CADCOF010000107.1 GCA_902802975.1 uncultured Ruminococcus sp.
ACGTATCGCAGAGGGCTTGCAGGATCACCTTGAGCTTGGCAATATGGACAGCCTTCGTGACTGGGGCTATGCAAAGGATTATGTTGAGTGTATGTGGATGATCCTACAGCACGATACACCCGAGGATTTCGTTATCGCAACAGGCGAGCAGCATACTGTCCGTGATTTCACAGAGAAGGCATTCGCCGCAAACGGTATCACGATCCGCTGGGAAGGCGAGGGCATTGACGAAAAGGGCTACGATGCGGAAACAGGAAAGATGCTTGTGTGCGTAAATCCGCAGTGGTTCAGACCGACCGATGTTGACAACCTTTGGGGCGACCCGACAAAGGCAAAGACGGTTCTTGGCTGGAACCCGCAGAAGACAAGCTATCCGGAGCTTGTTAAGATCATGGCTGAGCATGACAGAGAGCTTGCAAAGCGTGAGAAAAAGTTAAAAGTTAAAAGTTAAAAGTTTAAAGAGTGTGGAGTGTGGAAGGTGGAGAGTGGAGTTATGAAACATATCTGCTTCTTTCTATCCGATCACGGTTTTGGACATATTGCGAGGAGTATTCCGATAATCGTTTCTGTTGTCAGAAATTATGATACTTATGTTTATGTTGTTTGCGGTGAGAGGCATATCGAGTTTGCAAAGAAGAATCTTGAAATGATGCTCACTGCTGAACAGTATAAGCGTATTGGATTTCGTGCGGAACATACCGATATAGGTCTTGTTTGCAAAGACGGTACTCTTGATGTTGATACCGATGCCTTAACGAAAACTGTATCTGATTATTTATGGGAATTACCTTATAAAGCTAAAAAATATGCTAATTGGCTGAAAGAGAACAGAATTGACGCTGCACTCTGCGATATGCCGATCTGGTGTATTGAAGCCTGTGAGCTTGCAGAAGTGCCGCTTTTGTATATCGGGAATTTTACATGGACGGAGCTGTATCGGGAATTTCTGCCGAATGAAATATGGCAGGCTTATGCAAAGTATTACGGAAAGATAAAACATACGATGCTGTACGCACTTCATAACAACGAAATGCTCGAATTTATAGCAGACTCTGAAATATCCAAGACTTCTGTAACTGCAAGACCGATTAATAAAAACGCTGTGGCAGAGATAAGACGCAAACATACACGACCGATCGTTTTCGTTGCGCTTGGTATGTCTGCGCAATTCAAAACACCTGTTGATGTCGGAAAAGTTCCATACGATTTTTATACAACCGAGGGCGTACCGCTTGTCGGAAATAATGTTGAGGTTGTGCCATACACAACAATAAACACACAGGATTTTATTGCCGCAGTCGATCATGTAATAACAAAAGCCGGCTGGGGAACTGTATCGGAATGTCTGCTTGCAGAAAAGCCAATGGCGCTGTTTGCCCGTGACGGCGTGCTCGAAGACAGAACTACAATAAACATATTAAGTGAAAATCATCTTGCAGTTTCCGTAACACAAGATGATCTGTATGATATAGAACAAGTTATTGAAAAGCTTGACAAGCTTGACGGCAGCTATGAAGAATTTTACAACTGCGCCGATGAGGCTGCCGAAAAGCTGATGTCATTGATATGAGGGGAATTATTATGATGGAAAAAAACGCAAAAATATATGTAGCCGGTCACAGAGGAATGGTAGGTTCTGCTATTGTTCGTGAACTTCAAAGACAGGGCTACACAAATATTATCACACGCACACATAAGGAGCTTGACCTTTGCAGACAGGCCGATGTTGAGAAATTCTTTGCAGAGGAAAAGCCCGAATATGTATTTTTGGCAGCTGCAAAGGTTGGCGGTATCATTGCAAACCAAAATGCGCTTGCAGATTTTATGTACGACAATATGATACTCGAAATGAACGTGATCCACTCCGCATGGAAAAACGGCTGCAAGAAGCTTGAATTTCTCGGTTCATCGTGCATTTATCCGAGAATGGCGCCGCAGCCGATGAAGGAAAGCTGCCTGTTGACATCTGAGCTTGAAAAGACAAATGAAGCATATGCGCTTGCAAAAATTTCGGGACTTAAATACTGCGAGTTCCTCAACCGTCAGTACGGCACTGACTATATAAGCGTAATGCCGACAAATCTTTACGGACCCAACGACAACTACCACCCGACGCACAGCCACGTTCTCCCCGCACTTATCCGCCGTTTCCATGAGGCTAAAGAGAGCGGCGCAGAATTTGTTACCTGCTGGGGCGACGGTTCACCGCTTCGTGAATTTCTTTATGTTGACGACCTTGCAAATCTCTGTGTGTTCCTGATGAACAATTACAGCGGCAACGAAACAGTAAACGCCGGCACCGGAAAAGAACTCACAATAAAAGAGCTTACGGAGCTTGTCGCAAAGGTCATCGGCTATGAAGGCGAGATCCGCTGGGATACGTCAAAACCAAACGGCACACCGAGAAAGCTCCTTGATGTATCAAAAGCAGAAGGTTTAGGCTGGAAGTACAAGACGGAGCTTGAAGAAGGTATCAGACTTTCATATGAGGATTTTCTTAATAATCCGATGAGAGCGGAGAGGTAATGATTAAAGTTAAAAGTTAAAAGATAAAAGTTAAAAGAAAAATTTGAGGCGAATTATGACTGAAAAGGTTGTTCAGGAAAAAAGTAAAAAGTTTGCTGTCAGAATTATAAATCTATATAAATATTTGTGTAGTGAGCATAAAGAGTTCATTTTATCTAAGCAAATTCTAAAGAGCGGTACAAGTATTGGAGCAAATATTGCGGAAAGTCAAAGTGCTATGAGCAGAAAGGACTTTTTTGTCGAAAATATATATTGCTCTTAAAGAATGTACAGAAACGATATACTGGTTAGATTTATTATTTGAAACGGATTTTTTAACCGAACAACAGTATATGTCTTTGAAATCCGATTGTATTGAAATACAAAAAATCCTTACCGCTACAACGAAAACTATCTCAGAGAATAAATAGATTTTAACTTTTAACTTTTAAAATTTAACTTTCTATAAAGGGGTTTTTATACAATGAATATAGTTTTACTGTCCGGCGGTTCAGGCAAGCGTTTGTGGCCGCTTTCAAATGACATTCGTTCAAAGCAGTTTATAAAGATATTCAAGACCGAAGACGGCGAATATGAATCAATGGTTCAGCGAGTTTACCGTCAGATAAAGAAGATAGACAGCGATGCAAAGGTAACTATCGCTACTTCAAAAACGCAGGTTTCCGCTATCCATAATCAGCTCGGCGATGAAGTCGGTATTTCAATTGAGCCTTGCCGCAGAGATACATTTCCGGCTATAGCACTTGCCACGGCGTATCTTCATGATGTGATTGGCGTACCGGAAGATGAAGCTGTTGTCGTTTGCCCCGTTGACCCTTATGTTGATGACGATTATTTCGAAGCGCTGAAATCACTCGGCGAGCAGGCAGATAAAGGCGAAGCAAACCTTGTGCTAATGGGAATCGAGCCGACATATCCAAGCGAAAAGTACGGTTATATTATTCCGGAAAATAAGGACGATGTAAGCTTTGTATCAACCTTTAAGGAAAAGCCCGATGCAAAGACCGCCGAAAGCTACATCGCACAGGGCGCCCTCTGGAACGGCGGCGTGTTTGCATATAAGCTGAAATACGTTCTCGATCGTGCCCATGAGCTTATTGATTTTACAGATTACAGCGATCTTTTTGCAAAATATGACACGCTCACAAAGATAAGCTTTGATTATGCTGTCGTTGAAAAAGAAAACAAAATTCAGGTGATGCGTTTCTGCGGTCAGTGGAAAGACCTCGGTACATGGAATACGCTCACCGAAGCAATGCAGGATAATGCTATCGGCGATGCAACAATGAACGAGGCGTGCAGCGGCGTTAACATCATCAACGAACTGAATGTTCCGATACTTGCAATGGGACTCCATGATGTAGTAATTTCCGCAAGTCCCGAAGGCATACTTGTTTCCGATAAGGAGCAGTCAAGCTACATAAAGCCATACGTTGACAAGATCGACCAGCAGATCATGTTTGCCGAAAAGTCATGGGGCAGTTTCAGAGTGCTTGACGTTGAAGACAAGAGCCTGACGATCAAAGTTACACTCAACCCCGGAAACAGCATGAATTATCACAGCCATAAAAACCGTGATGAGGTCTGGGTATGTATCGCAGGTCAGGGAAAGACTGTTGTTGACGGAATGGAGCAGGAATTATCTGTCGGCGATGTTATTACTATGCAGGCAGGCTGCCGTCACACCGTATCAGCCGTAACAGAGTTGCAGCTTATCGAGGTTCAGCTCGGGGAGGACATCAATGTACAGGATAAGCAGAAATTCCCCCTCGAATAAGTTACACAAACCTTTCTTACTGAAACCTGAGGGGAAAGATTATTTGTGGGGCGGAGACAGGCTGAATTATGATTTCGGAAAAAATATCCCGATCTCACCATTGTCCGAAACATGGGAATGTTCAACTCACTCCGATGGACCGAGTACGGTCGTTAGCGGAGTTTTTGAAGGGCTTTCTCTTCCCGAAGTGTTGAAGCTGCACCCGGAATTTATGGGAACAAATCCCGAAAACAAGACCGAGCTGCCGATACTTATAAAATTTATTGACGCAAAAAAAGACTTGTCCGTTCAGGTGCATCCCAACGATGAATATGCAAAAGAGCATGAAAACGGACAGTTGGGCAAAACCGAGATGTGGTATGTGCTTGACGCCACCCCGGACGCAAAGCTTGTTTACGGGCTTCATCACACAGTCTCAAAGGAGAAGATAAGAGCCGCAATTGAAAAGGGCAGGCTTGAAAAATATCTGCAAAAGGTATCGATAAAAAAAGATGACGTTTTCTATATTGAAGCCGGAACGATACACGCTATAGGCGCAGGCGCATTGATCGCCGAAATACAGGAAAACTCAAATCTTACATACCGCCTGTATGATTACGATCGTATAGATAAAAACGGACAAAAACGCCCGCTACATGTCGATAAAGCTCTTGAAGTGGCAAATCTGAACAGCAGTGCAGAACCGCACCAGCCAATGCGTGTACTGAAATATCAGCCGGGCTGGGCAAGCGAGCTTTTGTGCAGGTGCAAGTATTTTCAGGTCGAGCGTATCATGCTCAACACCGAAACAAACAAAAATATGGTATCGATGCAGGTCGGCAGCACGTCGTTCAATGTTTTGCTTTGTGTCGGCGGCTGCGGAGTAATATTTTATGAAGATGAAGCATTGCCATTCTTCAAAGGCGACTGTATTTTTGTTCCTGCAGACTCTGTAGAAATGCAAATTCACGGGAAAGCTTCGATGCTGAAAGTTAGCTGTTGATAAAAGTTAAAAGTTAAAATTGAAAAGTTAAATTATTTTAAAAATCCGGATAACGAAAAAATTTTAACTTTTAACTTTTAAAATTTCACTTTAACCAAAAGGGTGATTTATATGGATTATACGAAAGAATACAAGCGTTGGTGCGAGCTTGCAAAGGGCGATATTGACGTTGAAAATGAGCTTGCAGCTATCGCAGATGATGACTCAAAAATAGAGGACGCATTTTATCGTGATCTTGCTTTCGGTACGGGCGGACTGCGTGGTGTTATCGGCGCAGGCACAAACCGTATGAATATTCACACTGTTGCAAAAGCATCACAGGGTCTTGCAGATTATGTGATAAAAAAATTTCCCGAAAATAAAAGAAAGATCGCTGTAAGCTACGATTCAAGAATAAAGTCTGATCTGTTTTCAGAGGTAGCAAGCGGTGTGTTTGCAGCAAACGGGATAAAGGTGCATATCTACACCGAGTTGATGCCCACTCCGTGTTTGTCATATGCTGTTCGTGCATTGAATTGTGCAGCCGGTATTATGGTAACAGCCTCGCACAATCCGTCAAAGTATAACGGATACAAGGTTTACGGTGCGGACGGCTGTCAGATAACAACGGAAGCTGCGGAAATTATTCTTGCAGAGATCGAAAAGCTTGATGTTTTTGCAGACGTAAAAACAAGCGATTTTGAAAGCGGAATTGCAAACGGTATGATAGAGTATATCGGTGAGAATGTCTACACCAACTTTGTTGAAGAAGTCAAAAAGCAGTCCGTACTTTCCGAGAATGACAAGATAAATAAAGACGTTGCTATCGTTTTCTCTCCGCTTCACGGTACAGGCTTGAAGCCCGTTCTCCGCACACTCAAAGAAAGCGGATATACGAATATAACCGTTGTAAAAGAACAGGAAGAGCCGGACGGCAATTTCACCACTTGTCCATATCCGAATCCCGAGATAAAAGAAGCAATGTCGCTCGGTATGGAGTACGCAGAAAAATACAATGCCGATCTGCTGCTTGCAACAGACCCCGACTGCGATCGCGTGGGTATTGCGGTAAAAACTCCAAAGGGCGATTATCAGCTTTTATCCGGTAACGAAACGGGTATGCTCCTGCTTGATTATATCTGCCAAAAGCGTATCGAAAACGGCACCATGCCCGAAGACCCGGTATTTATAAAAACGATAGTAACAATAGATATGGCGGAGCGTATAGCTGCAAATTATGGCGTGAGAACGATAAATGTCCTTACAGGCTTTAAGTTTATCGGAGAACAGATAGGACTTCTCGAACAGCAGGGCAAAGAGGAAAGCTATATTTTCGGTATGGAAGAAAGCTACGGCTATCTAAGCGGCGGCTATGTACGTGACAAAGACGCTGTTGACGGCGCATTCCTTATTTGTGAGATGTTCGCATATTACAAAACAAAGGGCGTTTCACTGATCGAAAAGCTTAATGAGATTTATACAAAGTATGGATTTTGCTTGAATACGCTGCATTTTTATGAGTTCGACGGTTCGGCGGGCTTTGAGAAAATGCAGAGAATTATGAAAAAATTCAGAGGAGATATAAAAAATATCGGTGGGAGAAAGATCGAAAAGGTTCTTGATTATTCACAGGGAATTGACGGTTTGCCAAAGTCCGATGTTCTGAAATTCCTGCTTGAGGGCAACTGCTCTGTTGTTGTGCGCCCTTCGGGTACAGAGCCTAAGCTAAAAACTTACCTGTCTGTTTCTGCTGGTAATATGGAAGAGGCTGCAAACGGTGAGATAATAATTTGTGATGAACTGAACCGTTATTTTCAATAATGTACTAACATAGCTTTCATAAAGATACATCATTGTAAGGCTTTCACTTACAGTGCTGTATCTTTTTGTTTTTGATAAAAGATAAGTACCAAGTTCCTTTTGCCACATTCCGAATCCTTCATCATTCGATATTATAAAAATGTGTTTGGTGGTTCTGCGGGTTTCATAGTTTTCAAATCAATTATCCTTTCTGAACTATAAGATTACTAGGAAATAAAAGAAAACATGTAAGAGTGTTTTTAACTCATATATTTCCCTTTGTTCCTTAATTTATATCCTAACACACAATTGTACATTTGTCAACATAAAAATTGTAAAAAATGTGTTGATTTGTGAGCATCTGTATTTACTGACTTGTAAACAATAGACCGAGTAAAACTCACAAATATGCCGCAAAGTAATAAAGGATGGAATATAAAAATCCACCCTTAATCATTAAACTTGTTTAAATTCAAATATTCCCACAAATCTTCACAAGTTTTTATTTTACGAAGAGACTCATCTGTTTCTTTTTCAAAAATCCATCGTCCTATAATATCATCAGTG
>CADCOF010000108.1 GCA_902802975.1 uncultured Ruminococcus sp.
ATTGTGGTCGAGAGTGATGGACTCAGATCGAGCATTAATTACGCATTACGCATTCCGCATTCCGAATTAGCAAAACAACTCCACACTGAAAAAGTGTTCAGGAAAAGATTTATGCCGTTTGCTATAACTACTAACTACCAACTACCAACTCTGTCAGTTTCAGTGTATTTAAATATCTTTCTTCTGTCGTGCCGCACCCAAGAACTACAGATATATACGTTTTTTCGTTTGAAGAAAAAGCTCCTATCAAGCAGCAGCCTGCCCTTTCTGTTGTACCGGTTTTCATGCCGACAGCGTTTTCACAGAAATATTCACTGTATGGGTCGATCAAATAATTTGTATTTGTCCAAGTAATGTTTTCTCCTGATTCAAAAACGACTGACCTTTGATATGTTCCCACAATTTCTTTGATCTCGGGTACCGACAGCGCATACTCCGTTAGCTTGATCAAATCTTCAGCTGTGGTATACTGCCCTTCATCGTCCCAACCGTCCGGCGTTGTAAAATTGCTGTGCAGCATACCGATTTCCTTTGCGAAATCATTCATCATGCCGCAAAATACCTCTATTGATTCCGTATCCGTCATTTCACGATCGGGATATACATATCTTGCCACAGCAGCAGCCGTACTGTATGCCGCATCATTTCCGGAACACATTAACATACCGCTTATCAGATCGTATAATTTCAGCTGCTGACCCACACCGATATAACACAAACTTGAACCGTAGTTTACAAGCTCTTGTTCGGAGCCGATAGTTATTACGTAATCCGCAGACATATGTTTTAACGCTGCAGACGCAGTTAAAAGCTTTGTCAAGCTTGCAGGCGCAGTTTCGGTATAAATATTATTTTCATATAATATTTCTTTATCTTCTATGCAATATAATAATGATATTATATCGGTCTGTTCTTCATCGGAATCCGTTGCTGTTTCCTCTGTATCGGAATCCGTCGTTGTTTCCGACGATGACTCCGATGTGTCGGAATTTGCTGTTGTATTTGACGATGACTTCGAAATATCGGAATCAGTCGTTGTCTTTGTTGAAGAATCAGATTTATCGGAAGAGGATTCAGCTTTTGAATTTGTTTTACTGCTCGCCTCTTCAGATGTTGTGTATTGCTGCGACGTGCTGTCTTTACTGACAACATCAAATGTTTCAACAACGGTAGCAGTCTCATTCTCATTTACAGCAACGTTTGTTAAATTGCATGATGTCAAAAATACAATGCAGCACAGCAACACCGGACATACACCATAACGTTTTCGATACACTTGTCATTCTCCTTTGTTATATGGCAGTTCCATTAGTTTGCAGTTTTGGATTCCCTTCGACCAAAACTCTGAGATCGGAAGATTCAGCATTCGACATACAATACTCGAATTCATTGCACCATGTCCGACTATCAAGACGTCCTTTCCGTCTTCAAGCAGCGGAAACACTTTTTGTTTCAAGAATTCGCCTGTCCGCATAAAGAGTTCATCAAAGCTTTCCCCGCCTATAACAGGAACCGTGTATTTTTCGGGTGACTTAAAAAGCAAATTGATCGGCAGGTCTTCAACTGCAAAGGTATTTTCGACTCCCTCATAAACGCCAAAGCTCATTTCTCGGAGCCGATCATCATATATAATCGGAACGTGACGATCACGGAGAAGTATTTCTGCTGTTTCTGAGGCTCTTTTCAGAGGAGAACAAAAACAAACGTCAAAATGAACATCGGAGTATTCCTTTGCAGCATTTTTTGCCATCAATCTGCCCGTTTCGTTAAGCGGAATATCTGTTTTTCCCTGCAGCTTATGAATTACATTCCAGTCTGTCTGACCATGACGCATAATATACAGCATATTTTGACTCTCCAAATAAATTATTCGTTAGTATCTTCAAAATTTTCCATTAATCTTTGAAGAATATCTGCAGAGAAGAAATCCACTTTTTCTGCATCTGTACGCAGTGTAATGGTGATCATAATGCCAAAGCATTCAACTGATATAAGACCAAGTTCCTCAAAAGCCTTTATGATAACAAAAAGTTTACCCAACGATAAATCTTCTGACGCAATGCGGTGTCTGAGTATTTCCGGAAACCAACTCTTCCCGTTATTTGCCTTCAGATATACATAAACGGCAGCTGCTTCGTCTCGTGTGGGGAGAAGTTCCCGGCGAATTTCTTCTGTAACAGGTTTACCGATCAAATATTCTTCATACATTCTCTGACTTCTCATGAGTTTTTCGTGATCATCGTCCGCAAACTTAATCTCACGTATAAGAATAGATGTGCGCGGAACTCCACCCATATAGTGAGTTGGTTTGAGCTCTACGGCAACGCTGACAACATCACCGATAGAATACGGGAACTCATTAAATGTACTTTTCAGATACAATCCGTCATTGCTTAATTTATCCCGGGTAAAATACACCCTGACATATTTGCCGTTTTTTAAAGGCGAAAGATCACTGATGGTAACGTTGCCGAAAGCAAACGTAGGACGCTCGTTGCCCTTTCCGAACGGTTCCAGAAGCTGCAGCATGCCGGAGTCGGCAGGCGACACGCAGCCGGGACGCAGCCATGCTGTGATATTGTTGCACGGGAAGAACTCATTTGTTAAGCTGTCAGCGTATTCATTTATTCTTTCGCGAAATTCGTCTATGTTTTTAGTTGGCAAAGACATACCGGCAGCCATAGGATGTCCTCCAAAATTCGAAAGAAGATCCTTGCAGTATGTAACCGCATCTATCATAGAAAAACCTTCGACGCTTCTTGCAGAGCCTTTCGAAAAATCGCCGTCATACGTAAAAATAATAGTAGGCTTGCCATAACACTCCTTGATCTGGGAGGCTACCAAGCCTATAACACCGGGGTGCCAGTTCTCTCCGGCGATAACCAATACTTTACGTGATCTTATGTGTTCATTATAATCCAAAAATTCCCTTGCGAAAATTGTAATATCTTCTTCTATGAGTTTACGTTTGTTATTATCATCGCAAAGTGCCCATGAAAGCTGTTTTGCCTTTGCTTTATCGTCGGTAATAAGCAAAGCTACCGATTTTTGCGACAAATCCATTCTTCCGCCGGCATTTATTCTTGGTCCTATTACAAAGCCGATATCACCTGCGGTTATAACTTTATTATTAATTTTAGAGGCTTCTATCAGTGCTTTAAGCCCTTCGTTCGTTTCATGGTTGATTCGTTTTAATCCCTCGCGCACCAGTATTCTGTTTTCGCCGGTAAGATCGACTACATCAGCAACAGTACCTATAGCGCACAGCGAGGAATACTTATCAAGAATTTCTTCTATATGAAGATCTTCCCATTCCATTGCCATTATAAGCTTGAATACCACGCCTACTCCTGAAAATTGTTTATACGTGCTTTTATCGTCTACCCTGTGGGGATCGATAACTGCCAATGCGTTTGGTATTTTCTCAGGCGGTTTATGATGATCAGTAACGATAACATCTATACCCAATCTATTTGCGTATTCTATTTCATTGTATGCAGATATTCCGTTGTCGACTGTGATAATGAGCGTTACGCCGGAGGCGTGTATTTTGTCTATTGCAGCATTATTAAGACCATAGCCTTCGGTTTCTCTGGAAGGTATATAATATCCAATGTTTATGCCCAGACTTTTGAGGTACATATAAAGCACAGCCGTTGATGTAACGCCGTCTGCGTCGTAATCGCCATATATGCAAACGGATTCATAATGTTTCATTGCATATACAATTCGAGGTATGGCTTTATCCATATCGGCAATCAGGAAAGGATTTTCAAAGCTGTTGTTATCTACCTTATCGCACAGATAATCAAGTATTTGCTCCTCTGTCACATATCCTTTGACATAAAGTGCGTTGGAAAGTACAGGCGACAGATCGAATCGTTTTGAAATCCTTTTGACAGCATCGGGATCCCGTTTGTGAGTTATCCATTTTTTCACCCTACCACCTCATCTGTTTATTTATAGTAAACGTCATTTAAAAATCCTTTATGAGTGTGGAGCTGTTTTGATAATTCGGAATTCGGAATGCGTAATGCGTAATTAATGCTCGATCTGAGTCCATCACTCTCGACCACAATTTTTCACACTGCACAAACTATTG
>CADCOF010000109.1 GCA_902802975.1 uncultured Ruminococcus sp.
CGCTGACAATTTTCAGAGAAATTCTATGCAGATAATCTTTTCTGATATTGGCTATTTTCTCATGGCATTTTGCAATTTTCGTCCTTAACCCACCGTCTAAAGCCGGTGGGACTGCGGTTGCCATTTTTTCAAAAAAAACAGCTTAAAGCACAAGCTTTAAGCCACTTTCAGATGCCGGTAACCGGACTCGAACCGGTACGGATTTTACTCCGAGGGATTTTAAGTCCCTTGTGTCTGCCAATTCCACCACACCGGCAGATAGGCTTCGCAATTCAGCACTTTCATTTTACTATATAATTACGAAAAAGTCAAGTAGTTTTCCAAATTTTCACCGGCGGGCATGCGCCCGCGGGCAGATTCCGTCCGAGTTTATCATAAACGAAAGATAGTTCCGCATAGATAGTTTTTTCGGTGCGGTGGTTCTTAAGGCGGGCGGGCAGTACACGCTCAAACTATGTGCAAACATAAACTGAAAAAACCGCGCCATACATAATAAAATGTATGACGCGGGCATTATCTTGCGTTATGAGTAAACTTTGTGCGCGATCTGCCTGCGGGTGCATACCCGCCTTGCCTGCAGGCGCACGCCTGCCGCCGCCTAACCGATGCCTATGCTTTCTCTCAGTACTGCAAGAGCGTCTGCCGATGTGATGCTTTCGTCAAGATCCATGTCTGCCATTTCTTTTTGTTCGGTAGTGAGCGTTGTAAGGTTGATGCTTGCACGAAGTATCATCAGTGCGTCTGCCGACGTTACTGCACCGTCATTGTCAACATCGCCAAGAGCAGATGTGCTCAAGGCGTAACCCGAGGCGTTTTTTGCACCATAGGTCGGAACTGCGATCACATTCGGGTCTGCAAGCTTTTCCGAAATGACGTATGCCAAAGCTGCGTCATAACTGCTGCCCATCTCAATAGCTCTTGAACCGACATAGCTTATGTCTCCGCTGTATATCTCTTCTCCGCCCGGTATCGATACTGTTACAGTGCCCGCCTTCGTTACCTGAGGGTCGAACAGGAATATCCTGTTTCCGTGACTGCGGCGCAGACTTGTGTATGTGCCCTCGTTCGGAATATCTATCTTCACAAGATAATAGTCGGGCAGCTCTACTCCGCTTTGTGCGCCTATCGACAAATAACCGATATCGGGGTACGGCGTGTCGTTTCTGATCGACGAACGCTTATAATCTGCGACTTTGCCGTAAACTACCTTGTCTTTGTTCGCCTCATATTTCTTTGGGTCTTCAACGACCATCATGTTGAACGGCTCCTCCCATTTATATATCAGATCATAGAACAGCTCGCCTTCATCGTATTTTCCGTTGCCGTTGTTGTCATACAGCGTGTCCCCCTCGCTGTACTTTCCGTCTCCATCGAGATCAACATACGACTCGCAGTCGTCCCAGACCTTATTGCCGTTTACATCTGCAAAAGACTCACCGTAATCATACTCGCCATTATCATTGAGATCGTCATACGGCTCGTCATAGTCATATTCACCGTTGCCGTTTTCATCGGTAAACGGCTCGGGCGGGTCGTATTTTTTGTTTCCGTTTTCATCGTAATACGGTTCTTCCACACCGTCATGAACCCCGTTCTTGTTTTCATCGAGGTACGGCTCTCCCACATCATATTTTCCGTTGCCCGCATACGGCATGGAATATAATCCAAGTCTCGTTGATACGCCTTTGAAATACTGCTGTTCACTCTCCGACATAAGCCCCAGCACAGCATCGTAATAATTCCGGAAGCAGTCTCTGTCCGGTTTCAGAACAGACCACATCTTCTTTACATCGCCTATAGTATTTTCGGCATTATACAAAAACGAGGAGATAGCTGTTTCTTCATAAGACGTTCCGTAACGTGTCGGGTTATATGCATAATTATCTGCGCTGAGTGACAAGTCCGAACGAACAAGCTTTTCGGGATTTTCACGGCCTGTGTATTTTCTGACAAGAGCGGCATAGAAGCTTGCAAAACCCTCTGTATACGAATCGTTCATAGAATAATTGAAAATACCGAAATGGTTTTGGTCAAGCCATTTTTCTTTTTCGCTGTCATACACACTATTTAAATGGAAATAACGGTTGCCGCTTGTAAGATGGTCAACGGCGTGTCCGAACTCGTGAAGTACTGTGCATATCGAGTCGTCGTCACGCAGGCTCGTATCTGCGCCGAGATGAACGCAAAACTCATCAGGCGAATAATGGGCGCTCGTGGGGTCTTCTTCAGCGCTGCTTCGAAGCTTTACTGTAATATCGCGGCTCATTGTATTCTTCTCGCCAAGCTTTTCGCAGGCAAAGGTATGCGCATCGACCGCAGCATTATAAAGGATACTTGCGTCTGCAAGTCTTTCGGCAGCGCTTAAAGACTTTGTGCCCTCGCTGAATTTGACCGATATATCATCTTGAAGATTTGTTGTATAGTCATTCGGCGTCAAGGACAAAAACTGTATGCGGTTCGTCTTTCCCAAAAGCCCTTTAAAGTCAAGCACACAAGTATTGTAAACACTCCCGCCTTTCTTGAGCGCCGCTATCTTATCCTTTTTAAGGTGCACAACGGTAGTTATTGTTATTTCCTTGTCTTTTTTTGATTTGCTGTCGCAGTCATCTATAAAATTGATAAGCTCCGATCTGTCAGACGAAAGATACTGCAATCGCAGCTTGACCTTGACGGCAGGATTTTTAACATCGGCAGGTACAGTAAAGCGAACCTTGTACTTGCCCTCTTTGTCTGTTGAACAGTTATTTTCGCAGAACGCAATATCGGGGGAATCGTCAAATACGCCTTGAACACACATATCAAGCCCCTTCATGCGCTCACCCGAGGCATTTTTCACCCAGCCGAAAAATACAAGCTCGCCGTCCTTCGGCTTTTC
This sequence comes from uncultured Ruminococcus sp., assembly GCA_902802975.1. Classification (GTDB taxonomy): domain Bacteria; phylum Bacillota; class Clostridia; order Oscillospirales; family Acutalibacteraceae; genus RUG592. The sequence goes on from CADCOF010000109.1 coordinate 2,876, forward strand.
TTCTACCTTTTGCGGGATATTTTTCGCTTCATAAAGGAGTTGAAACTTTACGGTATCGTCAAACACCTTGCCATTTACGTCATAGAGAACTCCGTAAAGATAAATGCTCACCACTGCGGTAACATCATCGACACGCTCTGAGCTTTCGCCTCTACTATACTTAAGATCTCCCACATGCGTTCGTACTCTGCACGTATCGGGAACAAAAGTACCAATGTGAGTTTCATTCTTGCTGTTCGTATAGGGAAATGAGAGCGACGCAGGCGAGCATTTCCCGGTGTTATTCTTTGTGTGGTACGGAGTATAATATTTTTTATCTCCTACAGGTCTTAAGAAAAAGAGTCCGCCCCCTTGGTAATCTTTCTCGTCTTTTTCATCACCGTAACACAGCTGCCCTGTCATGGTAAATGCGCTGAGGGGACCTCTCGTTTTTTTAGGATTGTCATCATGTACCATTTCACGTGTTTTCGGAACATTCACCGAAAATTTACCGGAGCTGTCTATATTGAGCGTAACGGGATCCAGAACATCGGACGCCTTTTTAAAATACTTTTCCGGGTGTTCCCTCCAATCGTAGTCAATATTATCCCAATAAGTGCCGAAATAAAGAATATCGACCGGCTCGCAGCGAAAAGACAACGTATTGGTATCTGCGGCATGCGCTTCGACTGCGGCTAAATTCGACAAGATCGGCGTAAGCAGCATAACGCTTAATACAAGAGAAACAACTCTTGTAAAGGTTCGTTTTTTTATGATGTTCATCTCCTTTTGTGTTTAAATATTAAGTTTGAAAAATACAGCCTATAGTAAGTGACATAATTTTTTTGAAGCGAATCTTTGAATCTAAAAATTACAATATGTTTTTATCTATTGACAAATAATATTTATTTATGTATAATTAACATATACTGAGCAGATCGAGCAGTTACGAGTACAAATGTCGAAAGGCTGTACGCGAGGAAAGTCCGAGCTCTACAGGGCGGAATAACGGCTAACGGCCGCCGGGGGTGACCCTAGGGAAAGTGCAACAGAGATATACCGCCGAGGAAACTCGGTAAGGATGGAAAGGCGAGGTAAGAGCTCACCGGCACAGAAGAGATTCTGTGGCCATGTAAACCCTATTCAGAGCAACACCGTGGACGGACAATACGCTTGCCCGGCGTGTCCGATGGAGGTGGCATTGAGCGTCGGCGGTAACGCTGCGCCAAGATAGATGACTGCTTTAAACAAAACTCGGCTTATAGATCTGGTCTTACTTATTAATCGTATTTTAGCAATCAATAAGATGCACGGTTGGCTTTTGTCTTCCGTGCGTTTTATTTTTTATCCTAAATTTTCCGGGCTTGTTCTGTCTGCTATTCATCAGCCGTATCTTGAAATGTATCTTTTAGCCTGTCGCTGTAAAACGTATTTCCGTTTCGCCTGTCAAGGTTCTCACTGAGGAATATCAGCTTGTCAAAGGCATATTGTTTCAGGTCAAGCGTTGCATAATTGTTCGACTCCGAATAAAATGCGGCATTTTTGTCCGGGAAATTTAATACTACAGATCTTTTTCCCTCCTCTTCGAGCTGCTTCATAATATGGTAGAATCCATAGTAATAATCCCAGCTCAGAACGCTGTTTTTGATATTCCAACAAACAGGCAGTGACTTTTTTAGAACAGACAGAGCTTTTTTGGTGTTTGTGTACGCATAAACCAGCATTACATAACCTTCGAAATTCGCAAGCGCAGGCGAATTTACATCTTTGCGCGAAAATATGCGCCATGCCTTATCTGCCATCAACTCTGCTTCGTCCCAAATTCCGCTTTTCAGGAAATACTCTGCAAATCGGGCGTATGTTACCTGCGGCACTTCGGTACAGGAAAGCTTGCCTGTAAACAGCGGCTTTGCCGTTTTCAGTGCCGTTAAAATCGCTTTGTTTTTGTCTTTTTCCAATGCGAAGATGTGCATTATCATTGTGTCGGCTTCACATGCGCGGCAGTCGCTGATTGCGTCACGATTGCACTTGAACATCAGATCGTGAGCCTCTTGTAAAGTCATACCGTTCAAAACCAAGTCCATGCCCATATCCTGTATCAAGTCGAAAACGCATTGATAGTACGAACGCTTGTTATATCCGAAACGATCACAAAGCGAGGCATAATTTTGCATCATGCGTTCTATCTGTTCGAGCGGTATCTGATAGAACGCGGAGTAATCGTCCGACAGCCATTTGTATGATATCATGAGGTCATAGTTACGGCGCGCCCAAAGTTCGGGGTGCTTATCGAATAAAGCTGTATATTCGGGTAAAATGATAAGCCCCTCATAACTGTCATCGTAGAACACCGCTTCCTCGGTAAACTCGTGATACAGATCAAGCGCGGCACCGTAATTGTTTTCTTCCAGCGCAGCGTTTATCGCACGCCGAATACCCTTTTCTCTCTCTTTTCCATGCGGAAGATCATAAACAAATTCATCTAAATAATCGTAATATGATTTCATATTTCCCATAACACAATTCCCCTAAAACTCCATCAGTCGGCATAAATTCTCGTTCAGCACCTGCATTTCATTGTTTAAAAGCGGAAAATGACCCGAAAGCAGTGCCTGAACATAAAGTATCTCGATATAGCAGCACAGGCGGTCTTTGTCCTCAGTACTCAGCATTTTTCTGATGATCATGTTGTTTGTGTTGAGATACAAACACGTTCTTGCCTCTGCAGCGACCTCCGTTTGAAAAGCGGACAGCATGCCCATAAAAACATCATTGGCGTCCTGCATTGCACGCTGAATCTTCCGCACCTCGTCGGCTTTCTCGTTGACCGTATAGAGAGCCGGAATGCTGAATGGCTCGAACTCCTTTAGAACGGCTTTGCAGTCGTATTTCATAAGAACCTGATTAGCCAGGCGGCAAAGTCTGTCTGCGGTTTCGGTTCCCTCAAAGTCGGAATCGTCCAACATAAAATCAATGTCGTTGTCTGTAAGCTTGTCGATAAACGTTTTATCGGAATTGTGAGAAAGCTTATTCATTATAATATTTTCGTAGACATATCCGGCATTTATCAGCAGATAATTCCGCTGAGTATACAGCGGCGCAAGCTGCTTGAACTGATTCACGTCAAGCGTGTAGTACGCATTCCCGCCGTATTCGCAGATTTGCTTGCCTGTCATTGCGCCGAGTGATGTTTCAAAAGCTATGTACGGCAGCAAAATATCATCGAGTGTATATGTTGAGGCAATGACAGATTTGACAGCCAGATTATGTATGCCGACTATCTCATGCAGGAGGTCTTTATTTGTCTGATCCAGCGTTTCGAGGTAATATGCAATACAATCGGCTATTTCGTCACGCGCTTTATCGAGCTGTTCATCGAGATAAAAATCCTCACGGGAAGATGTCGGTCGCAGACCGGTTGTATTGATTATACATTTCAGAAAGAAAGACCACTCCGGAAGAAGTTTCTCTCCGTTTTCTGTCAGCAGCATATTTTTTAGATATATACGATGCATATTGTGAACATTTGCCGACACGGGATAAGGAATGACATATGCCACGCCCTCGAACAGACCGCTTGGGGAACGAAGAGAGAAGCAATCGAGAAACTGCTCGCCAAGCAGCACTTGTCCGGCGTTGAGACATGCTTGTTTATTATTATCGGCGTCGAGTTCAAATCTGTGATTGAGCTGTGAAAACCCGTCACTATTTTTTATGAAAATAGGATACTGCAAAAACAAGCCGTAATAGAACACAAGGTTTTCGATCTCGGCGGCAGTGAAATAATTCTCTGTCTTTTCGTCGGAATCGAGCTTATTATTCTCAATAACGATCTCGGTTCCAATGGGCATTTCGTATGATATTTCGCTTATGGTATATGTGCCGTCGGCGCAGCCCTGCCACTGAAGGACTTTTTGCGGTGTGCGGTACGATCTTGTGCGAACACAGATTGAATCGGTGACCATAAAGCATGACAGTAGCCCGATACCAAAGCGACCTATGAAGTCGCCCGTAGAGTGGGCGCTTTCAACGTCGTACTTTGACGACTGACCGATCACTGCGAGAAACTCGTGTATTTCTTCTTCTGTAAGACCTGTGCCGCTGTCACGAAACAAAATGCGATGTTTTTCGTCAACCTCGATCTCTATACGAGCGTCTTTTTTTTCAAATGCCTTATCATATTCCAATCTGGCACTTATTGCATCAACTCCGTTTTGCATCAATTCTCTTACAAATACATCAGGGGAACTATAAAGGTGATTCGACAAAATATCGATCATTCCCCCAAGATTAACTTTAAACTTAAAATTCTCTTCCATAACTCCTCCACGGCGGGCATGCGCCCGCTGGCAGTACGCGTTTTTACTTTATTGTTATAGTAACTTTTATGCGCGCGTGCCCCACCGCGCCCGGCGCGGTTCCTTTTTTGTTAGGCACAGGGTGTGCGGCATGCTGCCGCTCCCAATTACGGCGGGCATGCGCCCGCTGGAAGTACGCGTTGATATTTAGTTTGTTGCGATAGTCTATTTTCGCGCCACGGCGCGGCCGCCGCGCCTTACTTTTATGTAGGGCGCAGGTAAATGAATTTGTGGTTTGACCATAGTTCGTGTGCGAACTGCCCGTGGCCGCATGGCCACCTGCTCTAAGCCCACCCGCACCGAAAAAACTATTTGCGCGGAGTTATCTATCGGCAACAATAAAGCACGACGGAATCTGCCCGTGGCCGCATGGCCACCTGCCCGTGGCCGCATGGCCACC
>CADCOF010000110.1 GCA_902802975.1 uncultured Ruminococcus sp.
ACCGGTCTTTTTGTGTTGCGATGGGACTGTTAGAGTGTGAATAGTAACATTTCATTTTCCAAGTTGTGCATTATATGTATAAAACTCTTGACAAATTACAGTCGGCAGAAGTATATTAAAAATACGACAAAAATAATAAAGGGAGAAACAATATATGGAATTAACAGTCAGACGAGCAATGCAAAAAGATATATCCAAAATTCTGGATTTACTTATTCAAGTAGATATGGTTCATCATATCGGTCGCCCGGATATTTTCAAGGGACCCGCTGTAAAATACAGTGCAGCAGAATTGGAGCAAATTCTGAAAGATGAATCGACGCCGGTTTTTGTCTGCACAGATGAGAATGATATCCCCCTCGGGCACGCATTTTGTATTCATAAGCAGGTAGTCGATAATTCGGTTCTGACCGATATCAGAACTTTGTATATTGACGACATTTGTGTTGACGAAGACGCCAGAGAAAATCACGTTGGCAAGGCTCTGTATGATTATGTAATCGAGTATGCCAAAGACCACGGGTTCTATAACGTAACTCTGAATGTCTGGACTTGTAACGATGCCGCAATAAAATTCTATGAAGCTATGGGGCTTACTCCTCAGAAAATCTGTATGGAGAAAATCATAGACGCATAGTGCTTTATTTTTACAGCAGCTTTGAAATTTCTTCTGCGAATAATCGTGGATTTTCCGCTATAAGCATATGCGTGCAGTTCTGAAATTCGACGGACTTAAAATCACATTCGGCATTTGAACGGTACCATTTCTCAATTTTTGGTGAAAAAAGCGAGCCGGGGGTCGGATAAAAGTATCGCAGCGGTACGGTTATTTTTTTTATAATGCTCCTGTTGTCCTGATCCTTCATGGAGTTTGCAAGACTTGAAATAACGCCGATATCGCATTTCAAAAGGCGTTTCAGCAGCTCTCTGCTAAGGAGTATGCGAGGCAGATTCTGAAGGCTCGGCGCCGTAGCCAATATGAATTTTTTATACTGGTAGAATGCAACTTTGCTTTCGTCAAGTTCTCTGTCTTTCTGTGTATATTCGCCTTTGTAAAGTCCCAATTTCCAGTTATCATCATTCATCTGTTTGGGCGGCATATCACAGATTACGATTTGCTTGAGTGCGTTACAGCCAAAAAGATTTACATAATTCAGCACAACGCATGCACCCATAGACCAACCGACCAGCGTCACATTTTTCAAATCAAGTCCGGTAATGATTTCGTTAAGATCTTGCGCGAGCGTCTCCATAGTAGCCCGTTCTTTATTTGCGCTTTTGCTGCCACTGTGTCCTCTTTGGTCGTAAATGATGCAGCGAGCTTTTTCCTGCAATATATTAACAGGTTCGGTATATACAAAATGCGAACTGGTCCATCCGTGCAGCATTACTATTGTGTTTTCGCCGTTACCTGTATCTTCATAATATAGCTTCTCTCCATTTTTTAATTTGAAGTAACTCATTAATTATTCTCCTTCTTTGTGGTATATTGCACCTTTTTTAAGTAGAGCGATCACTCAATAATTTTCCAAAAAGCTGTGAAGCTGCCCTTTTGTTTTGTATCCGGGGAAAGTGTCAATGTTTACCGCGTTTATACTGTTAAATATACTGTTTTCTATATTTGGGTTAGTTTTCTTTAGCTGACGAATGAGCTGTTTGATCTCCTGACGCTTGCTGTCACCGATACCATCTGCGCTGTGTGCATTGCTTTCAGTAAACTTACACGCACATTGAAGAAATTCAAGATGATTGTAATTTTTCCACGCTATAATGCTGTCTTCATGTACACAGTAGAGTGGTCGGATAAGTTCCATACCATCGTAGTTTGTACTGCGAAGCATGGGCATCATTCCCTGAAGCTGTGATCCGTAGAACATAGCCATAACTGTTGTTTCGATCACATCGGAAAAATGATGCCCCAGCGCAATCTTGTTGCACCCCAGCTTTTGTGCATTTGCATACAAATGACCTCGCCGCATACGCGCACACAGATAACAGGGGTATCGATCGGCGTTATTTGCGCTTTCAAACACATTCGTGTCAAATATGGTTACCGGCAGCTCAAGTATAGCTGCATTGTCAATAATGCGTTGTCTGTTTGCCGGGGAGTAACCGGGATCCATTACTTGATATTCAATTTCAAACGGCACCTCGCTGTACCGCTGCAGCATTCTCATCATTACCGCAAGAAGCATCGAGTCTTTTCCGCCGGATATGCAGACAGCAATCTTATCGTTTTCTTTGATTAACTCGTATCGCTTAACTGATTCAATAAACGGATTCCAGATTTCCTTGCGGTATTTTTTATTTATGCTGCGTTCAATTTGTTCATATGGTCTCAGTTCTCGTCTCATTATGGTCTCCTGTCATCAAATGCTGCTATCGCCTCGTCTAAGTCTATGTCGGAAAGATCATCATCTTCGTCCTGCGTTTCTTCATCTTTATTTTCAATGCTGTTGTTTTCATCAGCAGTTGTTGGAGCAATCTCTGCCTTAACCGAATTGTTTTTTTCGGTAGTGTGGTTGCTGCGAGCAGAATCAAGCAAACTAACAATATGTTCAAAGATTTTTTGAAGTTTTGGAGCAAGTGTATCTTCATGTTTTCGATAAAATATCACAGCGAAAAAGCCTGATATTATCACAAATAAAACAACGACAGAACCTCTGCCTTCCATATTTTTCAGATCGAGCGGCTGTTTTTGCGGTAATCCTATAGAATCGGCAATCCCAGTCAGAAGTTTTAATGTTTTTTCATCTGTAATAGGAGTCTTTGAGATAAAGCAAACAGATATATCATCATTGTTAAACACAGTGGCGTATTCATAAACATACGCCGATGATGCGGAAGGAACGCCTCTGTACTCAGCATAAATATATGTATTACCACTGCTTTTATAAATCTTTGACACAGCGGCTTTTTTATCCGCGTTGTATTTTGCAATCACTTTGTCAAGCTTTTTTTGAGAAAGACGTGATATGTTTTTGACTCCGTATTTATCGGGCGTTACAGTTACCTCAAACTCGAAACTGTTGTTTTTATCTTTGCCATAATAAACTGCATTGTCGTCACGGATTTTGGCCATTACAGAGATATAGTCAAAAGTATGGTTATAAAACAGATTGTCATTTTTTTTAACGCTGCTGGAAACAAAATTGATTGTATCAGGAACGTCCATTGTCATGGTGTATTCGGATGTTTGGTATGTAATTGTGTTTTGCATCGCGCAGACGCTGAGAATTGGCAGAGATAAAGCCAAAATGACAGCGGCAGCAGTGAGAGCAATAATGCGGCGCAAATTATTATTCAAAAAGAATACCTCCTATAAGGCATACGCCATAGATTCCTGACATTATTTTACTACCAATCGACACGTTTGTCAATCATACATGTTCAAAATCAGTATTTGTATTTTGCCTGTCGTTACTATTCACACTCTAACAGTCCCATCGCAACACAAAAAGACCGGTATTAGCCGGTCATTTAGTTTTCGATGGTAGTTTTGTCA
>CADCOF010000111.1 GCA_902802975.1 uncultured Ruminococcus sp.
AATCAGAATAGAACAAAAGAAGAACAAATATGATCTGAAAGAACAGGCACTGTGCTGGGAAAAATGCTGTACAGTGCCTGTTCTTTAATCTTCTTTAATCAGCCCTGCATCCGCGCACTGGTTTTCCGTATACAGACTGTCGATAATATTCGGGTTAATGATAGTACATCATTTTTCATACAACAATATGCGCTAAAAAGTTGTTCTTCACGAGAGTTGAAAGGAGTGTAATAAAGTATAAAAACAGGAACATGAAATTTGAACCGATGAGGACAGATGGAAAAGATATTTGGTCATTTTTGTTTTTAAACCACTGTGTTGTGTTTTGTTGTTATATTTGTGCAGGATTGCTTTTCCATACACAGATATGGTATATTAATAAGCTAGCAGACTGGCCTGTTGGTTTTTCTTGTTAATCTTTTATGTTTCTTATTTTTCAGATACTAATACTTCCCACACCCAAAACGGTGTAAATCATAGGAAACATAAGGCTTGAAGGGATAAAAATACATCTCAAGATATCAACAGCTGCTCCGAACAGGCTTCCTCAGGTAGTTATTCCACCGATATCCGTAACGTTTGATAATCTCTACCTCGGAAAGATCCGTATCGGCCGATATAGTATTCATAGCGTAGCTCTCCTATGTTGTGAGTGATTTTGTCTGCAACCTAATTACATCACTCATAGGTGTTGCCTACGCTTTTATTCTTCATCGCGTAATACCCGTGTCTTCAGATATGGTATACACACGCAAAAAAGGAACTCGTTTCATCGTGGGTACAATACCGCGATGAAGAATAAACGCTCCGCGAGGATGCGCACGGATGCGGTGCGGAAGATGTTGACATGTCTTTAAAAAATAAGACATGTCAACCCGCATGGAATAAGGCTTAGAGCTACTTTTTCATGTGGAAAATATTAGCAAGTTAGTATTAATTTCAAGGCCTTAAATATGAATATGATAAAAAGTACTTTAAAAAAATATCTATCAAGAAACAAATTTGGAGATGACATATGGTACTGGTTACATATAATAAATGTGAATAGTAAAAGGATAATCCCAGATAAAAAGTTTTTTGAAATTTCTTACAAAAAATCTCACAGCAAAAGAAAAATAAACTGGGATAATCCGGTAACATTTGACGAAAAACAATTATGGTTAAAACTATACTATCGTAACCCACTTTGTATACAGTGCAGTGATAAATATCTTGCAAGAGAGTATGTTAAGAAATGTGGATATGGTGAGATATTGAATGAATTATATGCAGTATATGATTCAGTTGACGATATTAAGTGGGATAGTCTACCATCAAGGTACTATATGAAAACGAATCATATGAGTGGCTGCAATGTTAGGTGCAATGACACTATGACATTTGATCGAAAGGATGCTATAAAACGTTTGAAGAGAGGAATGCATCATGATTATTCAATAGATTCAAGAGAATGGAACTATAAAAAGATAAAGAGGAAAATTATAGTTGAAAAAATAATAGAAGGTAGCAAACACTTGCCTTTAATTGACTTCAGGTTTCTTTGTTATGGTGGAGAATGTAAATTTTTGTTTGTTGATATAGGAACTGCAAATGATGAGGGAAAGCATTTAGAAGATGCAAGAAGAAATGTTTATGATAGAAATATGAATATATTGGATGTTAAAGTGTCTCGTGATACGTTTCCTGAATATTTAGTAAAAAAACCTGAGAATTATGAAGAAATGGTTACTTGTGCAGAAAAATTGAGCGGTAACTTTCCTTTTTGCAGAGTTGATTTATATAATGTAGAAGGAAAAATAATTTTTGGAGAAATAACCTTTTTTCACTCTGGTGGAATAAGCAGTATTTATCCACTTGAATGGGAAGAGATATTAGGAAATGATATTTCGATAGATTTGGCAAAAAAACAAATAAATTCCAACTATATAGATTGTATGTAGATTATTGGCTATAAAACAATAATTCTTTATTTAGTACATTACTAATACTTCTCATACCAAAAACGGTGTAAATCATAGGAAACTAAGGCTTGAAGGGATAAAATACACCTCAAGCGACCAACAACTGCTTCGAACAGTCCTCCAGAGGCTTCCTCAGGTAGTTATTCCATCGATATCCGTAACGTTTGATAATTTCTTCCTCGGAAAGATCCGTATCGGTCGATATAATGGCAATCCAGTCCTTCTTTTTCGCTTTATTGCGGACATAGACCAGCTTTGCCGGCATACGTTCCAGAATCCATACTTCATGTTGACATGATTGAAGTACTTGCTGACCAGTTCCGTCTTCTTGCCAGATTTGTGGAAGGGCGTGTCATCAAAAATAAAGAATTCCTCCCGGTTTTCAGAAGTGGCCGGACGCATAAATCCAGAAACAAGTTTTTGAGACAGGATACGAAGGAATTTATGCCAGTTGATGGATGGATTGTAGCAAAACCTTCGAATCGTGTTTTTGGAAAACGGCTCCTTGTAAGCACCGACTCGCATAGACATGTAAGTGCTTAGGGGCTGGAACATCAAAGTTACAAGGCAGGTGAACAGCTGTATCACAGGAAATCCCTTCTGCTTATATCCGTTGCACCTTTTTAGGAAGCTCGATACCTGGAACCGGTGAAGGAAGTAATCAACTTCTTTCGTTGTGTCTTAAAGCAGAATCTCAGACTGTGATATAGTATTCACAGCGTAACTCTCCTATGTTGTGAATGATTTTGTCTGCAACTTAATTATATCACTCATAGGTGTTGTCTACGCTTTTATTGTGTGTTGAACCCGCATGGAATAAGGCTTAGAGCCACTTTTTCATGTGGGAAGTATTAGTAAGATAAATTTCTGACATGTGAATTTTCGTTACCCTTTTTAGACGCAGTACCATTGTTGTTAATACGAATTCAAAAAAGCAGATTATCAGGGGGTTACTGATTGTATAAGAG
>CADCOF010000112.1 GCA_902802975.1 uncultured Ruminococcus sp.
AATATAGTCCTGTTTCTCTGATTTCTTTAAAATCTGTATTCCCAACAGGCATTAATAATTTAGGCATACGCTCTTCTCCTTTCGCAATTTCATCTATTTTAATTTTACCATATAGAAAGGACAATATCAACATCATTTTCAAAATCAAGCGGAGAAAACATCCTGATAAGTTTGACATTTCCTCCGCCTGTATTGTTTAGATTACGACTTCACAACGATCTGAACTCTGTCAATTGCCTTACCGGGATCTCCGGCAAAAGTATCCGAACCGCCGCCCGTGTCCTTCTTGTTCTCCATCCACGAGAGATAATCCTTTGCGCCAACAGTGCGTACACGGCAGCGAATGGTGTTCTTGCCCGCAAAGATCGTAAGTTTAAAGTGCTGCGTATTGTTTTCTTCCACGTCCAAATATGCACAAAGTTCAAACGTGTGACCCTTTATCAGTCGCAGAAAATGCGCCGGTTCCGACTTTGCCTGAGCCTCGGTAATTGCGTAAGAGTAGAGATATACCCCATCAGTCGATGTTTATTCGATCTCACGCTGTAAATTCTGATATGCAGTTGTATCTATGTTGCCGGATTTTTGACGTTGTTTCAAAATTCCACAAAGATTCCTAATTCATTCCCTCGTAATTCCATAAACAAGATTTATAATACAATCAATCCAAAAAGAAACGAGGTATGAATCATGAAAAAGATCAGATACAATATTTTAATAGCAGCGATTATTGTAGGCACAATGCTTTCGGGCTGTTCCAAAGCAGCGAATACACAGGCGAGTGATACAACTGTTGGCACTTCTGCAGCGCAGGTTCAGGAGTATGAGGAAAACAGTGATTCATACGACGCCTCAAGCTCAGACAATCAATCCGAATCTTCTGCAAGCGACAACTCGCAGGACACTTCTTCGGCAAGCAAAAAGAAATCGAAAACTAAGCAAGACACATCTTCCGCAAGCTCAAAGAATTCGGCAACAACACAAGATACATCCTCTGCAAGCACAAAGAATTCCACAACGACACAAGATACATCCTCTGCAAACACAAAGAATTCCACAACGACACAAGACGCATCTTCCGCAGGCACAAAGAATTCGGCAGCAGCACAAGATACATCTTCCGCTGCACAAGATAATTCTTCAACAAACCAATCACAGACAAATACCGACACTTCAAGCTCCACACCCATAATCAAGGAAGTCTCGCTGAATACGTCCGGAGTGATTGACACTACCGATATATTTACAACGAGGGACTTAACGCAGAACGCGGATACATCGGAAGCAACAAAGATCACGGTATCCGATGGAAAGACCATAGACATAACCAAAGCAGGGGTTTATGTGATAAGCGGAACCGCATCAAATTGCACGATAAAGGTAAATGCAGACAGCGAGGCAAAGGTGCAGCTCGTTCTTAACGGCGTTTCGATAACAAACAACAATACTCCGGCAATATATATTGTATCGGCTGATAAGTGCTTTATAACAACGACAAACAGCACAAATACATTGTCTGTTACGGGTCAGTTTACTTCAGACGGCACAACCAACACAGATGCGGTTATCTTCTCGAAGGACGATCTTATTCTGAACGGTTTGGGAACACTGAATATCAGTTCCACCAAAAACGCAATATCCGGAAAGGATGATCTGAAAGTCACGGGAGGCACGTACAATATAACATGTTCGGCAGACGCGCTCGAGGCAAATGATTCTATCAGAATTTGCGGCGGAACATTCAACATCAAGACTTCAAAAGACGGTCTGCACAGTGAGAATGACGATGACGACACTAAGGGATATATTTATATTTCCGGCGGCACATTTACAATCAATTCGGGAAGTGACGCAATTCATGCGACAACAGCCGTTCAGATTGATGGCGGAACACTTGACCTGACAGCAGGCGAGGGCATAGAAGGCACTTACATTCAGATCAATGACGGAACGATAAATATTTCGGCGTCCGATGACGGTATCAACGGTGCACGCAAGAGCAGCTCGTATTCTACTCCTACTGTTGAGATCAACGGCGGAAACCTCACAATCGTAATGGGTCAGGGCGATACGGACGCAATAGACTCAAACGGCAATATAATCGTAAACGGCGGCACGATAGACATTACGGCGCAAATGTCATCATTCGACAGTGACGGCACCTCAACCTACAACGGCGGTACGATCATCATAAACGGTACTCAGGTAGACTCTATCCCCCAATCCATGATGGGCGCCCATGCGGGCGCGGGCAGATTCGCGCACGGATTTTAATAAAGAGTTCGGTTTATAGCCCGCGTCAGAATTAAATTCAACAAGCAGCTCCGGAACATCAAGCAAGTAGAACAATAATATAAAAAAATGTACCCTGATACTATGCAGAGGTACATTTTTGGTGTATAATACAGTTAATCAATTTTTTGGGAGGATCGGTATATGTACAAAATACTGATTGCAGATGATGAACCTGATATTATCACTATAATAAAAAGATACGCCGAGCGCGAAGGCTACGAGGTCACAAGCGTGGACGACGGCAGCCTCGCTGTTGACGAATGCCGCAAAAATGATTTCGATCTTATCGTAATGGACGTTATGATGCCCGATATGGACGGTTTCACCGCATGTAAAAAAATTCGCGAGTTCAAGGATATTCCTGTTCTTATGCTTTCCGCAAGAGGTACAGAGTATGACAAATTATTTGGTTTTGAAGTAGGAGTTGACGATTACGTTACAAAGCCGTTTTCGCCTAAGGAGCTTATGGCGCGAATGAAGGTGATAATAAACCGTCACGGCGGCACAAAAACAAATCCAAGCGAAATAATAAAAGTTGGCGGGATAGTTATCGATAAGCTTGGTCACATTGTAAAAATTGACGGCACAGAAACAGAGCTGACTGCGAAAGAATACGGTATACTTCTCTATCTTGTTGAAAATAAAGGCATAGTTTTGTCGCGTGATAAGATACTCAATGCGGTTTGGGGCTACGATTATTTCGGCGATGACAGAACAGTTGATTGGCAGATTAAACTTTTGAGAAATAAACTTGGAAAATATCGTGATTCTATACTCACTATAAGAGGGGTGGGGTATAAATTTGAAAATAAAAACTAAGTCGTTTAAAACCAAACTTTGGCTGTATTTTATGCTGTTTGCAGCTGTAATATTTTTGGTTTTGTGGCTGCTGCAAACTGTCTTTTTGCAGAGCTTTTATAATGAAATGCTGATCGTGAACACAAGAGAAGCTGCGCAGGCACTTGCAGAAAACAGCAGCTGTGAAAATATCACAAGTTTGATTGATTCTGCGTCAGTAAATAATTCCATTCAGATATACGTCATAGATGAAAACGGCGAAGTGCTGTATTTTTCGGATGAATACCGCGGCGCAAACCGAAAAAATAAAGGTGCCTTGAATGACAATGATGAACAGGAGCATTCCGACAAGGTGCCGAAAGGAAAACACAACGGGTTTAACAGAGAGATTCCCGACGAATTCCATGAATGTCTGGCACGTCTTGAATCGGGAGAAGAAAATCAAATAGAATACAGTACAGATTCCGCCTATGTTTACGGCACATATATTGATTATTACGGTTCGGACGATAAAGCTGTTTTATATGTCAGCACCACGCTTGATCCTGTAGGTTCGGCTGTATATATAATACGCGTGCAGCTTGTGTGGGTAACGATTCTTTCTTTGGCTGTCGGATTTGTCTTTTCATGGTTCCTTGCGAAAAACTTCGGTAAGCCTGTAGCGCAGCTTTCGGAGAAAGCCAATAAGCTTGGGCAAAGCGATTATCCTACGGAATTTTCCGATGGATTTTGCAAAGAGCTCGACGAACTCAGTAAAAATCTTGATAAAACATCGGATAAGCTAATTGAAGCTCAGACATTTCAAACCGAACTGCTGGCGAACGTATCTCACGATCTGCGCACTCCGCTCACAATGATAAAAGGCTACAGCGAAATGATCGCCGATACGTCGTGGGATAATGAAGAACAGTGCCGCGAGGATATTTCAGTTATTGTCAGGGAGACCGACAGGCTGACGTCGCTTGTAAATGAGATACTTGAATATTCGGAATTAAAAATGGGAGACATTACAGACAAATTCACAAAAACCGATCTCAGCACATTGGTAAAAAGAGTATGCCAAAGATTTGAAGATTTGTACAAGGGTAAAGATGAAACTATAGAAATGCAGATACAAGAAGGAATTTTTGTAAACGGCAGCCCCGGACATCTTGACAGAGCTGTATATAATCTGATAGACAACGCATTCAGATATACAGACAATAGCCGCAAGGTTACTGTAAGGCTATTGGCAAACGAGTCAATAGCCGTGATAGAAGTTATAGATTACGGCAGCGGAATACCACAATCGGAATGGGAGCACATCTGGGATAGATATTATACATTCAGACAACGAAAAGGAAAGGGCGTTTCGGGTCTTGGTCTTTCAATAGTAAAACAAACAGCCGAACTTCACGGCGGACGATGCTATGTTGAAAGTTCACAGGGCGTGGGAAGTCGGTTTTGCATTGAACTGAATAGAATCAACTGAATACAGATAATAATAAAAAGCAAAAAACAGGGACGTTATAATCATAATGCCCCTGTTTTTTTAATTTTTCTTTACATTCAAAATTTGCTCATTTATAGATTCTATGTACTATTTTTGATTATTTGCGTCTTGGACGTCTTACGGGAACATCTCCGTTCTTTTTCAGAGAGGAAATTTTCTCATCACTTGTCTGCTTAAATTTAGTCATCATATCTTCAAAAGATGCGGGTCCCGTAGTCTTATGCCATACAAAATCACCGGGCGCATTTGCGCTTTTCATGCTTGGCTGAGAATTGTTTCTCATCGGGCGATCTTCACGTTTGCCCTGCCCCTGACGTTTTTCGCGTGAACCCTGGGCGCGGCGTTCGTTGTTCTTCCCCGCTGATGGTGCCGGAGCCGGTGCGAGTTTCTTAATTGAAAGCCCTATCTTTCCGTTTTCGTTAATATTTATAACTTTGACTTTGATCTCTTGTCCGACAGTCAAAAAATCCGATACATTCTCAACATATGTATTTGATATCTCGGAAATATGCACCATGCCGGATTTGCCCTCGGGTAATTCAACAAACGCGCCAAAATTCGTAATACCGGTAACCTTGCCATCTAAAATATTTCCAACTTCAATTTGCATACTTTTTACATGCTCCTCTTCCATAGTCACCCCAAACAAGCCCCTCAGACTTCCTGAAATGCAATAATACAGCCAAAATAATTATTCACCTGCGACGTTTATAAAGACTCTTTCTCCTTGCTTTGAATAATCAAATTCCTCTCGTGCAACGCGCTCAATATAGGCGTCATTTTCGGAATCGTCGAATTCGTTGACCTGCTTCATTTCATCGTTTTTAACTTCCTGGATCACTATCTCTTCATTCAGATGATCAAGAAGTTCTTTTTTCCGCGCGATTTCAACTTGCTGATTAACAAGAGTGAACACAACATAAAATGCAAACACAATCAACACAACGCTTATGACCGCTCGTGCAAAACGATTATCAATGAGACGTTTTGATTTAGAAGCAACCCTTGTTTTTTTGCTCATGTTCTAATCTACTTCCTTTCGTGATAAACTTCACGATATAATGATTATACAACATATTGCACCCATAATGCAAGGTATATTTTTAATTTAAAGAACTTTTTTTATTATTCACTGTATTTTTGCAATTTTTGCTAAAATTTATTACAACATGCCGGTACGCGGAGCCTATTTTATGCAACATTTGACCGAATGTGATTGACGCGTGTTCAAAATATGACATAATTTTGTACAGAGAGGAACCTATTATTTTGTAAACAACACCCATACAAGCACCTACGGACACTCTATATGCCACAAACCCTATTATATGTGAGCAAAACACAAACAATCGAAAATGTCCATGCAAAAATGCCTGCGCAAAGAAAAAGCACAAAACGCTGCAGCTGGACATGAAAACCAAATCCTGAAAAAACACCGCGCGCCCCGATGTAAAACCCAGCGCGCGAATAAATCTGAACAAGTCGTAGTATACGCCGAGAACCAACCCAAATAAAAAAGCCAAGCGAAATATCTCGCCTTGATCAAAGAGTGAAAGGTGCATCTGCTCACCCCCGATCAACGAAACAGTCGTTTCACAAAACTTTCTCTGGGACGATTATCTGTATAAATCAGCCCTGTGATTATTCCCTCCACAACCAAGTCTCCGCTTTCCACAGAAAGATGTTTGATATTCAGCTGCTCGCCTTGAATATTCAGCTGTCCGTAATCGGTATACGCCGCTATACTGTGTTCATCGAAGCTATCTACATCGAAGACACCTGTAACATTTAGTTTTTCGCGATTTTCAAGTGAAATAAAATTAGCGTTTTTTTGCTTTTCTTCTGCCATATCAGATACCTCTCCATTTGATAGTATGTATTATTTATATGCACATACCACAAATAATATGACACACAGATTAACCGTCACAGAACTTTGTACATAGAAGACGCCTCGTCCTTTTTTGCATATTCATTTATTGCCGTTACTTCCGCGCGCAGCGGGTTTGTACCGATCTGCACCTCGATCACGTCGCCAACCTTAACGGCATACGACGCACGTTCAGCCTTGCCGTTTACAAGAATACGACCTGCGTCACATGCTTCATTTGCCACCGTGCGCCTTTTTATAATACGAGAAATTTTTAAATATTTATCAAGTCTCATAAGATACCTCTAAAAAACATCACCGGCACGGGTAACAAAATACGTGCCGGCTTTTATTTTACTCTTCAACATCGTCAACGGCAGTTCCGTTAACTATCGCCTTGAAAGCTTTACCCGCCTTAAATGTGGGAACCTTTGACTCGGGAATTGTGAGTTTCTCGTGAGTTATGGGATTAACGCCTGTTCTCTCTTTTCTGAGTTTCTGCTCAAACGTACCAAATCCAACAATCTGCACTTTCTCACCGTCAGAAACGGCTTCAATAATAGTGTCAATCACTGCAGATACTGCATTTTCAGCGTCTTTCTTCTGAAGTTCTGTTTTCTCAATAACCTTTTTGATCAAATCTGTTTTATTCATAAAAATAGTCCTCCGTGTGTGCTGTAGTGCACGTCTGTAGAAAAAATATAATAATTACCATCGAAACACAATAATCAACATTGATCAGACCATTCAATCAATTGGTTCCGACGAATCTTTAGCCTGATCCCAAAACGAATCCAACTCTGATAAGCTGTAATCATCAAAGTTTTTACCGCTTTCACGAACAAGCTGTTCAACTAATGAAAAACGTGATATGAATTTGTCACACGCGTCATACAAAGCCTTTTCACCGTTTGCACCGGCCAAACGAACGACATTCACAGCGGCAAAAAGCAGATCGCCGGCCTCTTCGGCAATATCGTTCTCATCTCCGGCATGCACGGCATTGATAAGCTCTGTTAATTCCTCTGTCACCTTAACAGCAGCCTCATCCGGAGTGGGAAAATCGAAACCAACCTTTGCTGCCTTTTTTTGAATCTTCTGTGATCTCATAAGTGACGGAAGTGAACGGGAAATACTCTTCAGCGCGTCTGTTTGAGTAGTCTGCGACTTCGTCTGCATTTTTATTTTATCCCAATTATCGAGAACCTGCTCGGTAGTATCAGCTTTTACTTCTCCGAACACATGAGGATGTCGAGTAATCATCTTCTGACAAACGTCATTTGCCACATCGTTCATGTCAAAAGTGCCTTTTTCTCTCTCGATCTGAGTATGAAATACCACCTGCAAAAGCACGTCGCCCAATTCCTCACGCAAAGCGGTCATGTCATCATTATCGATAGCTTCTACTACCTCGTAAGTCTCTTCTATCAGATCCTGACGAACCGATTTGTGTGTTTGCTCTTTGTCCCACGGACAACCATCGGGAAGTCTTAAGTAGCGAACTATCTCCACAAGATCATTGAAATCATATTTGTCTTTAAACTGAAAGTCCATATTTGCCTCCGAAGCAGCAGTAAGCATAGATCAGTAAACACCGATATTCTTATTTTACATCAAACCCACTTATTTTTCAAGTACAAAAGGAGTATACCCAAAAATTTTATGAAAATGTTTCATATTAATGCAAATATTCTCGAAATTTACGTCATATTTGCTATTATTTCAGACTGCTGCGCCGAATATTCAAATTAATTTGTATTTTTCCAATACAGCGGCTATTTTATTACCCTTAGGCAGCATTAATATGTCATCCTTTGTTATAGCGCGGAACACAAGCAAAAATACCGCATATACGATACACGCTGCAATAAGAGCTGCAAGAGTGGCCACAAGTAAACCCATGGTTGTTTCCGAAACAAATTCCGAAACAAATTTGTACGTAAGCATTGACGCTATGATGCAAATTGCGGACGCTGCCATCGGACGCAGCAGGGCAACTTTAAAATTGGGAATAATTTCGGTTTCTTTTATCAAAACATATATCGATACTATTATTACAAATGTATAGCAAAGCAATGTTCCTATGCTGCCGCCCTGCACATTGATCTGAGGTATTCCGCAGAAAATATAGTTTGAAACCACTTTAATCAGCATTCCTATGGCGTATAATTTCAGCGGCATATCAACTCTGCCTACTGCCTGAAGCATACTGCACATTGGCGTAGCTGCCGCGAACACTATAACTGCTATGCCCATCAATCTCAACACTTCAACCGATATATCAACGCCGTCTGTTCTGCCGTATACCAAGTGCATTATCGGGTCTGCCAAAGCTGTAAGCCCTAAGCCGGCAGGTATTGTAAACACAAATGTTACGCGCATAACTGTTTCGATGGAACGCTTGAGATATTGTTTATTTCCCTTTGTGTACGCCTCCGTAACATTTGGGAGTGCTGTTGTACCAAACGCCTGAGTTACGGTTACAACGAGGTTCATGATAGTCAAAGCGTAGCTGTAGCAACCCCACAAATAGCTGTGAACAACCCCCTCATCAACGGTATCGTTTGGAATCATCCCGGGATACTGTGAAAGGAGCTGATCGGGCATTTTGCTCATCATCATAATGAGGCGGCGTTGAATAAGCATTGAATCCACCGTTCCGGCAACGCTCATTATCAGTGCGCCCAACCCGATGGGAATGGCTGTTTTAAGTAAGATATGAAATGTATCACGTTTGCGGCGCGGTTTTGGTGCGGCGTTATACATTTCTTCGGTAATAGCGTCACCCGCTATTTTAAAACGAAGATAAATGTACATAAAGCTGCAGAAAGAACCAAGCGTTATGCCAAAAATAGCCGCCGCTACAGAATATTTCAGAAGGTCGTGACTATTTGTGATACCGAAAAGCTTTTCGCCATAATTCATCACGATATATGCAAATGAATAGCCCACTGTCAGCTTGACCAATGCTTCAACTACCTCCGAAACGGAAGTAGGAACCATATTTCGCATACCCTCGTAGTAGCCTCTGTAGGCAGACACCAGACAACCAAAAAAGATAGCGGGCGCAAGAACCAGCATTGAAACGAAAGAATCGGGCGACTTGATTATTCTCACATAAAAGAAGCTGAAAAGTATCATCAGCAAAAACGCAATAACGCCGGCTGTTACAAAAAATGGAATTGCCACATTTTTTATTCTTCGAACATCCTTGTATCGCCCTTTCGACATACTTTCGGACATCATTCGAGAAACTGCTATCGGAAAACCTGCTGTAGCAAGCGTAAACAGCGGAATATACAATTCATAGGCGTTATTCAAAAGTGCAGCCCCGACCGGTCCATAAAGACGCGAAAGGCTGACCTTATAAAGCATTCCTATTATTTTTACAATAAGCAAGCACAGCGTTAGTATCGCTGCGCCCATAATGAAGCTTTGGTTCTTGTTAGCTTTTATCTTCTTCAAACAGACTCCTCATTTCCCAAATATATGCTTCTCTAAAGTTGGTAGTTGATAATTGGTGGCTAATCTACTAAACACCAACTCAATAGTTCTTATAGTGTGGAGTGTTGAGTTGTTTTGCTAATTCGGAATGCGTAATGCGTAATGCGGAATTAATGCTCGATCTGAGTCCATCACTCTCGAACGACTATTTTCGCACTGCAACAATTTATCATCGTTGTAATAAAGCACGACTTTTACAAATAATTGCGCATTCAGACTGTGCCAAAACGGAAATTGCCACAGTATAACCCCTCCGTCACGTCTGCTTTCGCAGCCGTGCCACCTCCCCTACAGGGGAGGCAAATGCTGATTCCAAGCCACTTTTAA
>CADCOF010000113.1 GCA_902802975.1 uncultured Ruminococcus sp.
GGGAGCGGCAGCATGCCGCCCGCCCGCTATTTTTTGAATTGTTTTTTCATTCTTTGTTCTTTGCTGAGAATCGTTTTGCGAAGTCTGATGTTCTTGGGAGTTACCTCTACAAGCTCATCATCGGCAATGAATTCAAGACTCTGATCAAGACTAAGTATTGTCGGCGGAGTGAGTTTCAATGCTTCATCGCTGCCGGCTGCACGTGTGTTTGTCGCGTGCTTTTTCTTGCACACATTCACCGTAATGTCTTCATTTTTCGGGCATGCGCCTACTATCATACCCTCATATACCGGAACACCGGGTCCAATGAACAAACGTCCTCTGTCCTGAACGTTGAAAAGACCGTAACCTGTAGATTCGCCCGTCTCATGCGCAATAAGTGAGCCTTGATGACGTGAAACTATATCTCCCTTGTATGGTTCGTAGCTGTCAAATACATGGTTCATTATTCCGTTACCGTTTGTATCTGTCAAAAACTCAGAACGGTAACCCATAAGACCCCTTGCCGGGATCTTGTACTCAATGTGAGTGGTGCCGCCTTCACGTGAACCCATATCAACAAGCTCTGCTTTTCGTGATCCAAGCTTCTCCATAACTGCGCCGACATATTCCTCGGGAACTTCAATTATCAAATACTCGATAGGCTCGCAAAGTTCACCATCAATCTTTTTGAAAATCACAGTCGGTCTGGAAACCTGGAACTCGTAACCCTGACGGCGCATTTGCTCAATCAGGATAGACAAATGAAGCTCGCCTCTGCCCGATACTCTGAATGTATCAGCAGAGTCCGTCTCTTCAACGCGCATTGCAACATTTGTCTCAACTTCCTTGAAAAGTCTGTCGCGGAGATTTCTCGATGTGACAAACTTGCCTTCCCTGCCGGCAAACGGACTGTTATTTACAAGGAAGTTCATCGATACGGTTGGTTCATCTATCTTAATAAATGGCAGCGGCTCAACGCAGTCAACTGCGCACGCCGTTTCACCGATATTCAAATCTGCTATTCCACTGACGGATACTATGTCGCCAAGCTGTGCAGACTCCGCCTCTACACGCTTTAAGCCTTCAAATTGATACAGCTTTACGATCTTTGCCGTAGAAACCGAACCGTCTGCATGACAAAGCGCAACTTGCTGTCCTGCTTTTATGCTGCCTCGCTCAATTCTTCCTATGCCAATTCTTCCGATATAATCATCGTAATCAATGTTTGAGAAAAGCAGCTGCAGCGCGCCGTCCATCTCGCCCTGCGGCGCGGGTATCTCCTCAATGATTTTGTCAAAAAGCGGCTTCATATCAGTTCCCGGTACTTCGGGATCAAGCGTTGCAAATCCATCGCGTCCCGACGCATACACCACGGGAAATTCCAACTGATCATCATCTGCACCAAGCTCAATAAACAGATCAAGCACTTCGTCAACGATTTCTGCGGGACGCGCGCCCGGACGATCAATTTTATTTATTACCACAAGCGGCTTCTTGCCAAGTCCGAGAGCCTTTTTCAATACAAATCTAGTCTGCGGCATGCAGCCCTCAAAAGCATCGACCAAAAGCAAAACGCCGTCTACCATCATAAGTATACGCTCCACTTCACCGCCGAAATCAGCGTGTCCGGGAGTATCAACTATATTTATTTTTGTTCCGTTATACATAACAGAAGTGTTCTTCGAAAGGATTGTGATACCGCGCTCTCTTTCGAGGTCGCCGCTGTCCATAACGCGTTCGTTTACACTTTCGTTTTCACGAAAAGTTCCGCTCTGCATAAGCAGCTGATCAACAAGCGTAGTTTTCCCGTGATCGACATGGGCGATAATTGCAACATTTCTGATATTCTCTCTAATTCCCACTTTATAAACCTCTTTTACACATAATCTAACGTTTAGATTATACCACTTTAATTATCTATTTTCAATTAAAACAATAATTAAGATACAATTTCGTCAATTCGTATTGTAAAAGAACAACTATCGTATTATTTTTGTAAACATAGCAAAAAAACTTCCCGCCCAAAAAGAGCGGGAAGAATATCTGCAGGAAATTACTCGTTAATAGCGATAACTGCACCTGAACCTACTGTACGACCGCCTTCGCGGATAGCGAAACGAAGACCAACTTCGATAGCGATAGGTGTGATAAGCTCAACGTCCATTTCTACGTTATCGCCGGGCATGCACATCTCTGTGCCCTCGGGAAGGCTGATAACGCCTGTAACGTCAGTTGTTCTGAAATAGAACTGAGGACGATAGTTGTTGAAGAACGGTGTGTGACGGCCGCCCTCGTCCTTTGTAAGAACGTAAACCTGACCTCTGAACTTTGTGTGCGGATGAATTGTACCGGGCTTTGCAAGAACCTGACCTCTTTCGATCTCAGTTCTCTGTACGCCACGGAGAAGAACGCCTACGTTGTCGCCTGCCTCAGCATAATCAAGAGTCTTTCTGAACATCTCGATACCTGTAACAACAACCTTGCGCTTCTCGTCTGTAAGACCAACGATCTCAACTTCCTCAGAAGTCTTAAGCTGACCACGCTCAACTCTACCTGTAGCAACTGTACCACGACCTGTGATTGTGAATACGTCCTCGACAGGCATAAGGAACGGAAGGTCTGCCTTACGCTCAGGAGTCGGAATGTAGCTGTCAACAGCCTCCATAAGCTCGTGGATGCACTTGTACTCGGGAGCGTTCGGATCCTTAGAAGCGGAGTCAAGAGCCTGGAATGCAGAACCCTTAATAATAGGTGTATCGTCGCCCGGGAACTCGTACTCGTCGAGGAGCTCTCTGATTTCCATCTCTACAAGCTCAAGAAGCTCTTCGTCGTCAACCTGGTCTGTCTTGTTCATGAATACTACGATGTAAGGTACGCCTACCTGACGGGAGAGAAGGATGTGCTCTCTTGTCTGGGGCATAGGACCGTCTGCAGCGGAAACAACAAGGATAGCACCGTCCATCTGAGCTGCACCTGTGATCATGTTCTTAACGTAGTCAGCATGTCCGGGGCAGTCAACGTGAGCATAGTGACGGTTAGGAGTCTCGTACTCAACGTGTGCTGTGTTGATTGTAATACCACGCTCTCTCTCTTCGGGAGCCTTATCGATGTTCGCATAGTCAACGAAATCAGCCTTGCTGTCGCCGCCTGTCATTGCGAGAACCTTGGTAATAGCAGCTGTCAATGTTGTCTTGCCGTGGTCAACGTGGCCGATTGTACCAATGTTAACGTGCGGCTTGGATCTGTTAAACTTTTCCTTTGCCATTGGAAAATCACTCCTTTAATATTAATAATTATATAATAGCAATTTTTTTATGAAATTGCAACACTTTTTTGTAAATTTCATAAAATTTTACAAATAAGATCAATCTGCCTTTTTGCGGGCACTCATGATCTCTTCGCCGATGTTCTTCGGAACTTCCTGATATGTATCAGGCTCCATAACATACTGACCTCTTCCCTGTGTCTTGGAACGAAGGTCTGTAGCATAACCGAACATCTCAGAAAGCGGAACATTTGCAACGATACGTGCAACGCCGTTCTCGATGGGCATGCTCTTGATCATACCGCGGCGTGAGTTAAGGTCGCCGATAACGTCGCCCATGTACTGCTCGGGCACAATTACCGAAACCTTCATAAGAGGCTCCATAAGTACGGGGCTTGCCTTCTTCATAGCCTCTTTGAACGCCATAGAACCTGCGATCTTAAATGCCATTTCGGAAGAGTCAACCTCGTGATAAGAACCATCGTAAAGAGTAACCTTTACGTCAACAACGTTGTAGTTTGCAAGTACGCCGGAGAGCATTGCGCCCTGGATACCTGTATCAACAGCGGGGATATATTCCTTCGGAATAGCACCGCCGACTACAGCGTTAACGAACTCGTAGCCCTTGCCGGGATTCGGCTCAATCTTGATCTTAACATGACCGTACTGACCTTTACCACCGGACTGACGAGCGTACTTGTGATCGACATCGGCATTGCCCTTGATAGTCTCTTTGTAAGCTACCTGCGGCTTACCGATATTTGCCTCGATCTTGAATTCACGAAGGAGTCTGTCAACGATGATTTCAAGGTGAAGCTCACCCATACCTGCAATAATCGTCTGACCTGTTTCTTCGTCTGTATAAGCCTTGAATGTCGGGTCTTCCTCTGCAAGCTTTGCAAGAGCAATACCCATCTTCTCCTGACCCGCCTTTGTCTTAGGCTCGATAGCAACACGGATAACGGGATCCGGGAACTCCATCGACTCAAGAATTACAGGATGCTTTTCATCACAAAGTGTGTCGCCCGTTGTTGTGTTCTTGAGACCGATAGCTGCTGCGATATCGCCTGCGTAGCAAGTCTGGATATCTTTACGAGCGTTGGCGTGCATCTGAACGATACGTCCTATTCTCTCGTTGTTATCCTTAACGGAATTGTATACTGTTGTACCTGCATCGATCGTACCGGAATATACGCGGAAGAAGCAGAGCTTTCCAACAAACGGGTCTGTAGCGATCTTGAAAGCGAGAGCCGAGAAAGGCTCGCTGTCTGATGCATGTCTCTCGATCTCCTCGTCTGTCTCGGGGTTAATGCCCTTGATAGCGGGGATATCTGTTGGAGCCGGCATATAATCGATAACTGCGTCAAGGAGCTTCTGAACGCCCTTGTTTCTGTATGATGTACCGCATGTTACGGGAACCATAGTGTTTTCGATTGTGCAGCGGCGAATTGTCTTCTTTATCTCGTCAATAGTAAGCTCCTCGCCGGCGAAGTATTTCTCCATAAGCTCATCGTCCTGCTCTGCAACAGCCTCAATAAGCTCGTCGTGATACTTCTGTGCAAGCTCCTTCATATCTTCGGGAATCTCTTCTTCTCTCATATCCTTGCCGAGATCATCATAATAGATGTCTGCCTTCATTGTGAGAAGATCGATAATACCCTTGAATTCGTCTTCTGCGCCGATCGGAAGCTGGATCGGAACAGCGTTACATTTAAGACGATCCTTCATCATCTGAACAACTCTGTAGAAATCTGCGCCCATGATATCCATCTTGTTAACGTATACCATTCTCGGCACCTTGTAGTTGTCAGCCTGACGCCATACAGTCTCAGACTGCGGCTCAACACCGCCCTTTGCACAAAGAACCGTTACAGAACCGTCGAGCACTCTGAGTGAACGCTCAACTTCAACTGTAAAGTCAACGTGTCCGGGAGTATCAATGATGTTGATGCGGTGCTTGTCATACTGATGAGCAGAACCCTGCCAGTAGCAAGTGGTAGCAGCAGAAGTGATGGTGATACCTCTCTCCTGCTCCTGAACCATCCAGTCCATTGTGGACGCACCGTCGTGTGTTTCACCCATCTTGTGATTTACGCCTGTATAGTATAGGATACGTTCGGTGGTAGTTGTTTTACCTGCATCGATATGCGCCATAATACCGATGTTTCTTGTTCTTTCAAGCGAAACGTCTCTTGGCATAGTATCCTCCTATTTGAATTAAATATACATTACCATCTGTAATGTGCGAAAGCCTTGTTAGCCTCAGCCATTTTGTGTGTATCGTCACGCTTCTTGGCTGCGCCGCCTGCACCATTAATGGCGTCAAGGATCTCTGCTGCAAGTCTCTCCTTCATTGTCTTCTCCGAACGAAGTCTGGAATACTTCGTGATCCAGCGAAGACCGAGCGTCTGGCGTCTCTCAGGTCTAACCTCCATGGGCACCTGATAGTTTGCACCGCCCACACGACGGCTCTTAGTTTCGAGTACAGGCATAACGTTCTCCATTGCCTGCTCAAAAACCTCCAGCGGGTCCTTGCCTGTCTTATCTCTTACGATATCGAACGCACCGTAAACAATCTGCTGGGCAACACCCTTCTTACCGTCATACATAATGTTGTTGATAAGACGAGTAACGAGCTTTGAGTTATAGATAGGATCTGCCAAAACATCTCTCTTGGCGATCTGACCTCTTCTTGGCATCTTTACTTCCCTCCTTCATAAATAAAAATGATATCATAGGTACTCGAAAGTGACAAACTCCCGCCTGCCAATACAGAGGCTTATATAATAACGCTCCGTATTGAGCTGACTTTTTCATTTTGAAATGTGGGAATGTCTTCTTACTTACCTGCCTTCGGACGCTTTGCGCCGTACTTGGAACGAGCCTGCATACGCTTTGCAACACCCTGTGCATCGAGAGTACCGCGTACAATATGGTAACGAACACCAGGCAGATCCTTAACACGTCCGCCTCTGATGAGAACAACGGAGTGCTCCTGAAGGTTATGACCTACACCAGGAATGTATGAAGATACCTCGATACCGTTTGAAAGTCTTACTCTGGCGATCTTTCTGAGTGCTGAGTTAGGCTTCTTAGGTGTAGCTGTCTTAACTGCTGTGCATACGCCCCTTTTCTGCGGAGAGTTCTGATCGATAGCCTTGCGCTTCTTTGAGTTCCAGCCCTTCAAAAGAGCAGGCGCTTTAGCCTTCTTCTCGGATACCTCTCTTCCCTTACGGACAAGCTGATTAAAGGTTGGCATTTTGCGAATTCCTCCTTTCTTGAATAATAATAAAACTATCGTGGGTACAGACATACGCCGCCCCACGATTACTAATTTTACAATATTTCAAGTTAAAAGTCAATATTTTTTGGCTTTCCCGAGTTCAGAATTAAAAATTCTCCTATTATCACAAATTGAATTAAAGAAACAGTATTATTTTATTGATAATTACACCATATTTCTGAACACTTCCACCGATTTGGGGTAATCCGAAATAATTCGTTCCGATTCGTTTGCAAAAATCAGCAGTACTCCGATAATTACCGTTGCAATAACAGCTGCCGTCATAATAAAATATACATATTTATACATTTGACTCTCATTTGAACTTAATTTATTCAACAGCATCAGCGCACCGATAACAGACAAGAGAAGCACGGCAAATCCGATATCTATGGTATAACGATAATGCGAACCCGCTTTGCACATATCAATAAATGACATAAGCAGTGCACAAATTCCCAGTGATGATAAAACCACACTTCTGAATATATCCTTCTTATTAATAAACATCGGCAAAACAGCTATGCCCCACGCTGCCGGATATGTCATAATGCCCATCGTTCGCCCGGCGTAGCTGTATCGTGTATATGAGTCCCACCCGCGCGACGCCAATCTTATATAAGGAAACGAAGATGTCACATTCGGCTGCTGCAGAAAATAGTGATAAACCGCCGGCGGAATCATTGATAATTTTATAGTATTGGCCTGTGCGCGGCTTACAGTTAATTGATAATTAAAACCAAATTCGAATGGATTATCAAATCGTGTATTATTATACGCCATTATCAAACATGCACCGATAAAAAGGGGCACACCAACAGACGCACAATATATCGCTTTATTTTTTATCGACTCACTTTCAGACGTCATAATCCCGAATGCCGGTATCAGCCCCACAGCGCAGTATAAAAGCAGTGTTGGGCGCGACGCTGCGATAAGCGAGCCGGAAATACCACAGCATATAAGAAGGATTACCCGACTTTTCAGGCTGTCGGTATAGTACGCTTTGAACAGAAAATATAAAAACGCCGCAGTCCATGCAACCCCGGACAAAACAGCCATGAAGTAGAACATCGTCTCAGCTGCAGCCGCAAAAATTCCGCTGCCGAATATCACAGCGACCTGTCCCAAGACAAGTGCTGCAGCGGGCACGTCACCGACAAATTTCTTTACAAATAATCCATACAGAAGTGAAATAAATATTATACATTGAATTGCAAGTATTCCGGAGGCAAACAGTGTTGTCGGGATCTTGCGCGTAACAAAGTACACCGGATAATACACAGTCAAAACAGGTGCTGCGCCGAAATATGAATACAATTTCCCGTTGTAATATGCCCTATCCCAAAAATCGCCGTGAAGATTGGCTTTGTTTCTCTGTGTTCTATCATAAGGATTTGCAAGGCTGTCCAATTCGTCACTATCGAAATCTATATCCAGATAAGTCCGATGATTATGAAAAGCGTCAAAAAGCTGCACGTACTGATCTTCACCAGATACGTTTAAAGGAATACGCCGGATCAACGTCTCATCACATTGAACACATATTACAGCCATAAACCATATCACCAAAAAGCACATTACCCCGCCGCAGGCACCGACAATCAGGTTATATCTATCGCCTGCTTTTACACTCCAAATATTATTTACTGACATATACAAAATTACAAATATAATCAGCACCAATATAAAACTGAATGACAACGGCTTACCTGTATTTACTCGAACACTCGTGATATTTACAGCTTCATTACTTATGATTTTTATTGAACCGACGTTTCCGTATGAACTTATATTGAAATAGTTAACGGCATTAGTGCCTGATCTCACAAGCTGACGGCAGTAGTTATAATCATAACCGCTTTTCAGAGAAAAATTGTCGTCTGTAAAACTCACGGTAACATCGGTATAAAAATCATTGTATGAATCGGTGGTTATTTCTAAAGAGTGGATTGGAATATTTATGTTATCAATTATCAGCGGATTATCTTCCGAAATGTTTATATTATCTTCTTCGAAAATAGTTTTCTCTTCACCGCCGATCATAGAAAAAGCCGATATATTTGATACCACTAAAGTTATAATAACCGAAACAGTTAATAATATTGCCAGCTTTTTAATTTTATTTTTATTCATTGAAATTACCTCTCAACAAAAAAATGCAGTAAACGCAGCCAACATAACTGCATTTACTGCATCATCAATTTAACTAAACCGGCTCGCCGTTATATTTGTAACCGCCTTCGCCGTCATTGTATATCTGTCCGTCATCATAATTATAGAACGAATAACCGCCCGTGTAATCGTTCTCGAACCAATAGCCGTTTGTTCCGGGATTATTTTGAGACCCACGCTGAGTATCTCCATCAGAATTTTCTTCAACATAAATATCGGAATCTCTGTACTCTCCGGCGGGTTCACTGTTTACACGGTACTCGCCGTTTTCGTTGTCGGTTTCTGTATCTGTGCTTTCATCCTCACTGCCGTCGCTGTCAGTACTATCACCTTCGCCAAGTTCTTCACTTTCATCATGCTTGTATATAATAGTCGCATCCGGCAATGCATTGACAAGCGATTCATACTCATTTTTCGTAATACCTGTATTTGCAACATCAAGAGTTTGAAGACCTGTGCATAATGTGAGATTATCAAAATCTGTGATACGATTACCCGAAACATTCAGATTTTCAAGAAATGTCATGCGTTTCAGAAAATACACCTCGGTGACATTTGTATTCGAAATGTCGAGACTCACCATATTCGTGATATTTCTGATAGGGCGAACGCTCGAAATTTTTGTTCCGCTCAAATTTACATCGCTCAAGTAATCACAGTTTTCAAGAACCGAAATATCATCAAGCTTAGGCATATCAAGCTTAAGTGTACGCAAATTTGTAAGCTTATCAAGCATAGATATACTTTTCGCTTTTTTGCTGGAAATATAAAGCTCTCTCATATCGGTAAGCTCACTAAGCGGGGTGAGATCATCATTACTGGGGCAATCGATTTTCAGCACCTGAAGCTTGGGCATATATTTAACTGCGCCAAGACCTTTCACATCGCCGCCCGTGACCATCAAAGAGTTGAGATTTTTCAAAGAACTAAGCTTAATGATATCGGTTATACCATTGTTTGAAATATCGAGCGACTTCAACTGAATAAGATCACTAACATAACTGAGATTGTCGAATTCGCAGCCGGATATTGTCAAATTACTGATTTGAGTAAGCGAACCAAGACCCGAGTAGCTAAGTATTTTACAGTCACTGATCGTCACCGTCTGTAAATATGGACAATCGACCAAAGGCTCAAATGAATCGATAGTAGTATCGGAAAGCTCTACCACCGTAGCTGCTTTGTCAAAGAAAACATTTCCAAAAATAAACTCTTCCTTTGCAAGAGGACTTTCCTTTGCCGGAACATCGTTCGTATTTGGAAGCATACTCACCACCGCAACTGAGGAAGTCTCATTTTTCGGCTGAGAACTGCTCTGTGTTTCACCGCTCCCTTCACTGCACGCAGAAAGAGAAGGGAGTAAAACCGCCGCGCACAATACACAGCTTGCTATTTTTTGCCAACTGTTCATTTCACACCTCAAACTATCAATCCGTAAAGGCAATAATCGTGATCAAATATCATCCGGGATACCGTCGCCGTCTTCATCTACGAAATAATCGTAATTATTATCATCATCAGGAATACCATCGCCATCGTTATCGACAATATCATCAGGGATACCGTCGCCGTCTTCATCGATAATATCATCAGGGATACCGTCGCCGTCATTATCAACAAAACTGGATGTATTCTTGTCATCCTCATATAAGCCAACGCCCGAATCGCTGTCAGTATCCTTGTCCTTATCCTTATCCTTATCCTTATCCTTCTCATCACTATTATCGCTATCTTTATCGCTGTCATTTTCTGAATCCTTATCAGAATCATGAACTCTGTTGAGTTCCTCATCTGTAACGATAAAGCTGCTTGTAACTTTACAATTCGGAAGCCAGATCATAACCTTTACGACATCATCTCTCGTGAGGTTGCAGTCGGTAATATCGAGATTTTTGAGAGTGTGCAGATACATAAGCGGGGTAATGTCGTCGGGAACTATAGCCTTAAGATTCAAAGTTTTTATATTAACAAGGTTCTTCACGAAGTCAATATCGCTGAACGTATTGCACGAAACATTGAGTTCTTCAAGCTCAGAAAGTGACGACAAAACAGTGCTGTCGGAGACAGCATTGCTGCCGATATTAAGCACTTTCAATTTATTCATACTTGCAAGAGGAGAAATATCGGAAATAAGATTATACTCAAAATTCACACTTTCCAGACCGCGGCAATTTTCCAACTCGTCTATACTTTCAATGAGATTACTTGAAAAATTGATATATTTCAAATGAGGAAGGTTTTCAATACCGCTGACATTCTTAAGATTAGCGTCAATAATAGAAAGACTTTCCAATGCCATAAGACCCGAAACGGTACGAAGATCGGTAAGCTCGCTTTTTCCTATAACTATTGTACGAAGTTGGTTCAAATTCTCAAGGAATTTCAAATCGCTGATATTGGACGAAAGAACGCCGAAATACTGAAGATTTGTACATTTCGAAATAAAATCAAGATCCTCTTCGGTAAAAGTAACCTCTCCCAACTGAAGCTCGGTTGCGTCCTGACGAAACTTAACATTGCCGATCTTATATGTAGGCACATTTTCAGCCGAATCCATCGTTTCGGGAACATCTGCTGTCTGAACAACAAAAGGTGTATCATTAGTCTGCTCGGGATTATTGGTTTTATCCTTACTGCAGCCTGTCAAAGAAGCAATCATGCTAAGAGCAATAATCCCGCAGACAGCCTTTTTGAAATAACTCATTTTTATTCTTCCTTTCAAAACGCTGCACAAAGAATAAAATGCGCAGCTGTGATATATTAAGATAACGGTTCACCCAAAACAAGAACCACAGGGATCAAAGTCTGACACAATGATCCCATAAAAAACATTCAAGTTTATTATAATATAATTATTGAATTAAATCAAGGAAAACAACGAACCTTTAACATTTTATAAACAATTATCACACAATGTTCACAAAAACGCTGTCAAATAATCACACCATTACTCCAACTTTGTCATACTGCTTTACAAACTCCCTGATAACCTCCGAGGAAATCAATGCAGCAGTTTTTGCAAATGTCTGATAATCCATGTGCGAGTTATCATCGCCGGAATCGGAGATGGAGCGCAAAACAGAACACGGCACTTTGTTTACATAGCATGTCTGCACAACAGCTGCTCCTTCCATATCGCATGCTGCAGCGTCAAAAGTATCTACCAAGAAATTACGCATCTCGTTTGTATTTATAAACGCGTCTCCCGTTGCAATTGTACCGACTTTATAGTAAATCCCCTCGTCGTTGGCAACTTTTTCCAAAAGCGCAGTAACTTTATCATCTGTCGGAAGATAGACGAGATCTATTCCGGATAAAAATCCAAGTTCATCTCCGAGTGCGGTAGTATTCATATCATGCTGAACAACATCTTTCGCAATTACAATCTCACCAATAGTAAGATCGTCGGAAAGCCCGCCGGCAACACCGACATTAACAATAACATCGGGAGAGAAACCCAGTATCATTGTCTGAGTACAAATAGCCGCGAACACTTTGCCCACGCCACAGCGCGCCACAACAATTTCTTTCCCCTCGAGAACTCCGGTGATAAATCTCATTCCGCTCAATTCAACGACACTGATATTTGTCATTTCACTCTCGATGTTCTCAAGTTCCAGATCCAAAGCCACTATAATGCCAACTGCTGCCTTACTCATACTTAAAATCGACCTCCCTTGAATTTAATACCTCAAGATATTTTTTACACTCCTCAACACAAGGTGCAAGCGCAAGATTTTTATAGTTTCCACATTCCTTTTGTGAAGCTCCGAACACCTCACCCTTGTGGTTGATTATCTGTTTCAATGTTTTTTTCACGACATCAAGAACAATGACAGGTTCTGTATCTTTGACAATAAGGTAAAAACCCGTCTGACAGCCCATAGGACCAAAATATATTATTTTCTCCCCTATATCGCTGCTGCGAACATAAGTCGCAAACATATGCTCCACTGTATGCATTGTAATATTATCCATATATTCGCCGCCGTTAGGCTTACGCGTTCTCATGTCATAAGTAATGAGATCACCGTCAACCCTCGATATATACATTCCCGGAACTATTTTATCATGATCGGCTTTAAAGCTTTCGATCTGTTTTATCTCTTTCATTCATTACACCCTCCCGATTAAAGTAAAAGAGCACCTGCATCGAAACGCAAGTGCTCTCAGTGCCGATGGCCGGACTCGAACCGGCACGGTATCGCTACCGGTGGATTTTGAGTCCACTACGTCTGCCAATTCCATCACATCGGCATATGGCGGAGAGATGGGGATTCGAACCCCAGATACGGCGGAAACCGTATACATGATTTCCAATCATGCTCCTTCGGCCAGCTCGGA
>CADCOF010000114.1 GCA_902802975.1 uncultured Ruminococcus sp.
AACGGTTGGGAACCGTCCCCGGCGGCTGGGAGCCGTTGCCAACGGTTGGGAACCGTCCCCGACGGCTGCGAAAGCAGACGTGACGGAGGGATTATACTGCGGTAATTTTCGTTTTGGCACACTCTCAATTCATAATTATTTGTGAGTGAATAACCCAAAAAGCGCATTAACTCAAATCTCAAATCTCAAATCTCAACTCTTACTCCCCACCAAAGAAGGCGTGCCGGGCACGCCGGGGGTGCGGTCTGCCAGTGGCAGACGTTGCCAAAGGCAACAGCACCGACCGAGCCGGCAGGCGAGACCCACGCGCGCTTAAAAGTTACTACCCCGATAAATTAAATCGCGTATTGTCACCGGCGACACGCATGCCCGCTACATGTCGATGGTGGAGATGCAGAGTGTTGTTTCTTCAAGGACGTCCAAGAGTGCCTTTACGGTGTCCAGTGCCGTGAAAATTGCGATATTGTTCTCAACAGCCCAGCGGCGGATCATGTAGCCATCATTGTTGTTTTCATGATAGAGATCCTTTGTGTTGATAACATAGCTTATATAGCCGCTGTGCATAATGTCAAATATCTCTTCGTTTCCTGTTGAAAGCTTCTGACGTACTCTCGTGCGAATACCATGTTCACGCAGGAAATGTGCCGTTCCTTCTGTAGCTTCAATGTTGAACCCAAGATTGTAGAATCTGCGAATGAGCGGCAATGCCTCTTCTTTGTCTACATCTGCAATCGTTGCAAACACAGTACCATAGTTGACCATCTTTGTGCCTGCCGACTGCAGCGCTTTATACAGAGCGCGGTTTCTTGTCTTGTCGTAACCTATCGCTTCACCTGTTGATTTCATTTCGGGGCTTAAATATGCGTCAAGTCCTCTCAGTTTTGAGAATGAGAATGCAGGTGCTTTAACGTACCAGTATTCCTTCTCCTTCGGATAAACCTCGTTTATGCCCTGCTCCTTCAAGCTTTTACCCAAAATTGCAAGAGTTGCGATATCTGCAAGCGAGTAGCTTGTCGCTTTCGAAAGGAACGGAACCGTTCTCGATGAACGAGGGTTAACTTCAATTACATATACATTGTTGTTTTTATCAACGATAAACTGAATGTTGAACAGTCCCACTATCCCGATTCCAAGACCAAGACGTACTGTGTAATCTATAATAACATCTTTTACGTCCTGCGGTATTGCGTATGACGGATACACACTTATACTGTCGCCCGAATGGATACCCGTTCTCTCAACATGCTCCATTATTCCGGGAATAAATACATCTTTGCCGTCGCATACTGCGTCTACTTCGCACTCCATTCCCGAAATGTATTTATCAACAAGAACCGGCTTGTCTACGTCCACTTCAACGGCTGTTTTCAGATAATGACGCAGCATCTCTTCATTTGCAACTATCTGCATTGCACGACCGCCGAGAACATAACTCGGACGAACAAGCACCGGATAGCCAATCTCCGCTGCAGCAGCCACACCATCTTCGATATTCGTCACAGCCTTGCCCTTCGGCTGCGGAATTTCAAGCTTCTCCATGATCTTTTCGAAAGAGTCTCTGTTCTCCGCTCTCTCAATAGCGTCAACGTCCGTACCGATGATCTTTACGCCGCGCTTCATGAGCGGCTCCGCAAGATTTATCGCCGTCTGTCCGCCGAGGCTCGCTATAACACCAAGCGGCTTTTCAAGCTCTATGATGTTCATTACATCTTCAACGGTGAGCGGCTCGAAGTAAAGCTTGTCGCTTGTTGTGTAATCGGTCGATACAGTCTCAGGGTTGTTATTTATGATTATTGCTTCAAAACCGTTGTTCTTGATCGTCATTACTGCATGAACTGTCGAATAGTCAAACTCAACGCCCTGACCAATTCTTATCGGTCCCGAACCAAGTACTATGATCTTCTTGCGATCTGAAATTATCGACTCATTCTCCGTTTCATACGTTGAATAGAAATACGGAATATACGAATCGAACTCAGACGCGCAGGTATCTATCATCTTGTATACAGGGAACATATTCAGTTCTCGTCTGAGTGCATAAACGTCATCTTCGGTGCATTCCCAAAGCTTTGCGATATATTTATCGGAGAAACCCATTCTCTTTGCCTGATATAGTGTATCATTATCCTGCTTATTTGCTTTGATAACACGCTCGAATTCAACTATATTTCTGATCTTTTCAAGGAAGAACATATCTATTTGAGTAATTTTGAATATCTCTTTAAGCGACGCGCCGTTCCAGATAAGCTCGGCAATAGCATATATTCTGTCATCGGTACCCTTGCGAATATAATCAAAAAGCTCGTCGTTAGACATATCGTTGAACTTCGGCTTATACAGATGATAAACATCGATCTCCAGCGAACGAACGGCTTTCAGTAAGCTCTCTTCAAACGTTCTGCCTATGCTCATAACTTCGCCGGTAGCCTTCATCTGAGTACCTAAAACATTTGACGCGTCGGAGAATTTATCGAACGGGAAACGCGGCATTTTGGTAACAACGTAATCGAGTGTAGGCTCAAATGATGCAGGAGTATTTGCAATCTGTATTTCGTCAAGAGTCATTCCGACTGCGATCTTTGCCGATACTCTCGCAATCGGGTAGCCGCTCGCCTTTGACGCAAGCGCGGACGAACGCGAAACTCTCGGGTTTACCTCAATCA
Organism: uncultured Ruminococcus sp.; assembly: GCA_902802975.1. Lineage (GTDB taxonomy): Bacteria > Bacillota > Clostridia > Oscillospirales > Acutalibacteraceae > RUG592. The sequence goes on from CADCOF010000114.1 coordinate 2,664, forward strand.
GATAATAGTCAAAAGAAACGGGATCAAGCGCAAACTGAACATTGCAGCCGCCTTCGATTTTTAACGCACGAATTATCTTTAATGCGCTGTCACGCAGCATATGGTATTCTTTATTGGTGAGAGTCTGTGAAGGCGCAACAACGATCGAGTCACCCGTGTGGATACCTACCGGGTCGAGGTTTTCCATATTACAGATAGTAATAGCCGTATCGTTGGAATCACGGATTACTTCGTACTCGATCTCCTTGAAACCTTTTACGCTCTTCTCAACAAGAACCTCATGAACGGGCGACAAACGCAGCGCATTCGTCTGTATTTCAATAAGCTCCTCATCGTTGTTTACAAATCCGCCGCCGGTACCGCCAAGCGTAAACGCGGGGCGAAGAACCACCGGGTAACCGATATTGTGAGCAGCCTCGAGCGCCTCTTCTATAGAATGAGTCGTAACGGACGGAAGAATCGGTTCGCCTATCTCCTCACACAGCTGTTTAAACATTTCTCTGTCTTCTGCTTTTTCTATACTTTCAACGCTTGTTCCGAGAAGTTCAACACGGCACTCATGAAGAACGCCTTTTTTCGCAAGCTTTACCGCAAGATTAAGACCCGTCTGACCGCCGATACCCGGAACAATAGCGTCCGGACGCTCATAACGCAGAATCTTTGCCATGTATTCCAAAGTAAGCGGCTCCATATATACTTTGTCTGCAATGACGGTATCTGTCATGATTGTAGCGGGGTTTGAATTGCACAAAACGACCTCGTAACCCTCTTCGCGGAGTGCAAGGCACGCCTGAGTACCTGCATAGTCAAACTCGGCTGCCTGACCGATAACAATAGGCCCCGAACCGATAACAAGTACCTTCTTGATGTCGCTCCTCTTAGCCATATTATTTGCCCTCCTTCATAAGACCAATAAATTTTTCGAACAAGTATGTGCTGTCCTGCGGACCAGGTGCGCTCTCGGGGTGATACTGAACGCTGAACACCTTATCCTTCGGGCAGGCAACTCCTTCAACTGTGTTGTCAAGAATATTTATGTGAGTAACGGTAAGCTCCGTATCATTAACGCTGTCGAGATCAACGGCGTAGCTGTGATTCTGACTGGTGATCTCGATCTTGCCGTTTTCAAGATTTTTAACAGGGTGATTTCCGCCTCTGTGACCAAATTTGAGCTTGTATGTTTTTGCGCCGTATGCAAGGCTGATAAGCTGATGACCCAAACAAATACCGAATATCGGGAACTTGCCTTTGATGTTTTTGATAAGCTCTATCACGCACGGAACGTCCTCGGGATTTCCGGGACCGTTTGAGAAGAACACGCCGTCGGGCTGGAGCTTTTCGATCTCCTCGGCAGTAGTATTATACGGCACAACCGTAACATTGCAGCCAAGGCGGTTGAGGCTTCTGATAATATTAAGCTTAATTCCGCAGTCAACGGCGACAACATCGAGCTTCGGGTGCGTGGTTCTGGAGTACCATTTCTTTTTGCAGCTGACCAAAGACACTGCGTCCTTAGGAACATCAGTAGTTCTGATGATCTCCATGCACTCGTCATGAGGCTTGTCGGCGTCGGTAATGAGAACCTTCTGATGACCGAAATCTCTGATCTTTCTTGTTATCATACGCGTATCAATGCCCGAAATACCGGGAATGCCGTACTCTTCGAGAGTTTCGCCCAACGTTTTTGTGTATCTGAAATTCGAGGGAATATTATTGTATTCTCGGACTATAAGCCCGCCTATAGTTGGTGTCTTAGTCTCAAAATCATCATCTGCTATACCGTAGTTGCCGATGAGCGGGTATGTCATCGTAACCATCTGATATGTATATGACGGGTCTGATACGATCTCCTGATAGCCCACCATAGATGTATTGAAAACCAGCTCGCATACCCGGTCACAAGAATGACCAAAACCCGTGCCCAAAAACTCGCTGCCGTCTTCAAGAACGATTTTTCTGTCTTTTATTGTTTCCATTTTATTTCCCCCTTGACCATTGTCAACAAACATTCACCAAATACCACTCTACCCGCAAATGGTGTGGCTCTGCCTTTTGTTTGAAATTTATCGGGATCAACCGTGTGTTTTTTCGACAGATCCCAAACGCACAAATTGGCGTAATTTCCTTCTTTTATCTGAGTATCAATGCCGAACCGCTCACCCGGCTTTATGCTCATAAGCTCTGCAAGCTGAATTAAAGTAAGAATATCATTCTTTACAAGTTCAGTATACAAAACAGAAAACGCTGTCTCCAAGCCCACAACGCCCATCGCGCTTTTCTCAAGTCCCTTAGACTTTTCCTCTGCGCTGTGCGGTGCGTGGTCGGTAGCGATCATATCTACAGTGCCGTCAAGAATACCGTCAATCAATGCTTTTTGATCTTCCTTTGACCGCAGCGGCGGGTTCATTTTAAAACGGCCGTCTTCGATCAAGTCCTCGTCACATAAAACAAGGTAATGAGGTCCTGTTTCGCATGTCACATCAACGCCGTCGGCTTTTGCCTTTCGAATGATATCAACGCTCTCCTTTGTGGAAACATGGCACACATGGTAACGGCAGCCCGTTTCTTTGGCAAGCTTAACGTCACGCGCGATCTGTCCCCACTCGCTTTCCGAACATATACCACGGTGACCGTGTGCTTTGGCGTATTCCCCATCGTGTATATATCCGCCATGCAGAAGCTCGTTTACCTCGCAGTGCGCTGCTATAATCTTTCCAAGTGATCGAGCTTTGATCATAGCGTCACGCATCATATCGTCGTTTTGAACTCCGTGTCCGTCATCGGAAAAAGCGATAACATCAGCGGCCATAGCGTCAAGATCGGCAAGCTCTTTTCCATCTTCATTAACAGTAATCGCACCGTAAGGGTGGACATTTACCACAGCGTCTCGCTCGATAATGTCGAGTTCCTCTTTCAGATGTTCGGCGCTGTCGGGAACGGGCTTTAAGTTTGGCATTGCGCATATATCTGTATACCCGCCGGCAGCCGCAGCACGAGAGCCTGACTCTATAGTTTCTTTGTATGAAAAACCCGGTTCTCTTAGATGCACATGAACATCAATAAAACCGGGAAATATGAAACAATTATTTAAGTCAATAACGTTTGTATCCTCATCTGCAGAAATAGAAACACTTACACCTGCTATTTTTCCATCACAAATAAGCAGATCCCTTTTCTTGATTTCCGACTCATAGAGTACGCTTGCATTTTTCAGCAGATATTTCATTACCCAAAACTCCTTCATCTGTTGATCTGCGGAAATAACCGCATTGCAATTCTCATACTATAATATCATTTTCCGCGTTATATGTCAAGCAACAATTTAAAAAAAGCGGCGTGCCGGCGGCGTGCCGCCGCTCCCAATACGCGCTCATAATTTACTTGTAACGCAAATTCAAAACCCGCGCCCAACATAAAATAGAACGCAGGCAAAAAAAGTTTATAC
>CADCOF010000115.1 GCA_902802975.1 uncultured Ruminococcus sp.
CCTCGCAACACCAAAAGACCGGTATTAGCCGGTCATTTAGTTTTCGATGGTAGTTTTGTCAACCGAAAATCTCTTGGACGGTATAGGGATGCCAAATATTACCGGAAATTACTAAGAACTTAAAACGAAAAATTTGACGCGAATTTTGGCTTAAACAGTGGGATTTGGGGCGTTTTTGGGGGATTTGACTGTTTAAGACCCGTGGAATTTTTGAATAAACAAAAAATATTGCAACTATTATTTCGCTTGTCAATGTTAATGTATTATCATTGACAGAAATTCAGAAATGTACTATAATACTTTTGGAACTATGTGTCAATAGACATAATTAAAGTAAACAGAGGTGGTATGAATTGAAAAGAACGGATTACATTTCATGGGATGAATATTTTATGGGCGTGGCATTGCTTGCGTCAAAAAGAAGTAAAGACCCCAACACTCAGGTTGGAGCTTGTATAGTTGATGAAAATAACATAATTGTCTCTACCGGATATAACGGTCTGCCAATAGGCTGCTCGGATGACGAATATTCATGGGAACGAGAAGGCAGCGATACAAAATACCAATATGTTGTTCATGCCGAATTAAATACAATATTAAATGCAACAGGCAAAAGCCTCAGGGGAACGCGGCTGTATGTCACACTCTTCCCGTGCAACGAATGCGCAAAAGCTATTATTCAGTCGGGAATAAAGGAAGTAGTATATATGTCTGACAAATATGCAAACACTCAGAGTTGTATTACTTCACGCCGCATGATGAAATCCTCCGGTGTATCTACGCGCAAGCTGTCGCCTTCGCTGAAGTCAATTCTCATAAGCTTTGACACGATATAAGAGGTTATTAACATGATTGTCTCATCTGTTATTACTGTCATATGCTTTATTGTTATCATGTTTGAACTCGTGTCAAATTTTTTGGTTCTCCGAAAATGTAAACGCGTTCGCTGTACTGTCGTTTCAAGTGAAAAAATATGCGAACGTGAAGACGACTGTATAGTAGATGAATACTGTGCGACCGAAGTCGATTTTTTAAACGGCGACCATCATCACACCGCGTCACTGCGTACAAATATGATCTGCCAGAAAGGGCAAATTCTTACTTGTTATTATTACCCGAAAAAAAACGTCGTTTTTCGTAAGCGCGATATTCGCTCTATACTAAATGCACATTCAATTCAGACCTTTTCGGTTGGATTTGTGTTCCTTATGCTGAATATGATTTTTCAAATGACGTCACTGGGAAAAATTATTATTTATCATGCATTTGAGGCATTTACTGTTGTGTTGATACTCCCGTTTGTAGCTATAGGTATTTGGCTCATGGTTTACGATATTACAGCATCGGAAAGAACACGGGAATCAAAAGTAAAGAGTGTAAACGCCGAGATAGTTGACGTAATTCGAAAAAGCAAGAGACACCGCGAAAACATACATTTTATGTACTACCCTATTTACGACTATTCTCTAAACGGTATTCGTCACACCGTTCAAAGTAAGCTTGCAAAAGACAGTAAGCCTGTTATTGGCAGCAAGGAGAGTATACTTGTCGATCTTCAAAAGGGCAGCGTTGTGGAGTACAAAGATGTTGATCATTCGTTTTGGCTTGGTGCGTTTTTTATAACACTGGCGTTGTTGATGCTGTGCAGCGTGATATTTCTGTAAAAGACCTGCGGCAGGGAATGGTGTGGCGCAGGTCTTAATGCGCATATCGATCTTGGCTATGCGACTCTATACTGTTACAAAAATGTAAACTTTACAAAAATATAGTGATTTATATTTCCGTTTATGATATAATGATACACGTATGAATAAATTGGTAAGTGGAGGAACATGAAAATGAGTATCAGAGATGCGTCAAGCACTCGTCATTACTGGTATAAGGCATTCTTCCTCGGAATGATCTTGTCCGCAGCTTTTTTTATCCCATTCATTGTCATTGGACATGGCTATTTTCTTTATTATGGTGATTTCAATGTGCAGCAGGTACCTTTCTATCAAATGGTGCATGATGCCATTCGAAACGGAGAATGGCAGTGGTCTAATACAACTGATCTCGGTTCCAGTCTGATTGGATCGTATACTTTTTATCTGTTGGGAAGTCCCTTCTTTTGGCTGACTATTCCTTTTCCCAGCAAAATGCTCCCGCACCTTATGGGTCCTTTGCTTATACTGAAATTCTCCTGCGCGTCATTGACAGGATATATCTATATGCGCAGATATGTTCGAGACAAGAATTTTGCCGTTATAGGCGGCTTGCTGTACGCTTTTTCCGGATTTTCGGTCTATAACGTGTTTTTTAATCATTTTCATGAGGCGATAATCACCTTTCCGCTGCTTTTGGCCGCTCTTGATGAATATATGATCAATAAGCGCAGAGGCGTTCTGGCACTTGCTGTTTTCGGTGCGTGTATCGTGAATTACTATTTCTTTGTGGGAATGGCTGCTTTCGTTATTATATACTGGTTTTTGCGTATGTATGACGGCAGCTATGATCTCAAAGGCAGCGAATTCCTTCCGTTAGTATTTGAAGTGGCTATTGGATTTACAGCAACGGGTATTTTGATTGTGCCAACTGTTTTGTACGTTATGCAAAATCCAAGACTGAATGATTTTCCACAGGGTTACGGCGCATTGGTGTATGGTTCCGAGCAGCGTTATCTGCATATTTTGTCGTCGTTGTTCTTCCCACCGGATATTCCCGCACGCCCCAACTTTACACCGGATTCAAATTCAAAATGGGCGTCAATTGCCGCATGGCTGCCGTTGTTCGGCATGACGGGCGTAATTGCATTTTTACAAAGCCGAAGCAAAAACTGGCTAAAAAGCCTGTTGCCGTTTTTGCTGGTCTGCACAATGATTCCTATCTTCAATGCGATATTCCAGATGTTCGTTATGTCGTATTATGCAAGATGGTTCTACATGCTCACATTGATGATGGCTCTCGCAACAATAAAAGCTATGGAGAACACTCAGACAAAATGGCAGCCTGCTATTCGTTTGTCGCTTGTCATAACTGTTGCGATTACTATCCTTATAGGGCTTCTTCCTAACGGAAACAGCGATGAAGACGCTGATCTTTGGGATAAAATCGGTTTGGAGGACTACAGCGACAGATTTTGGGCATACTGCGCTATTGCTATATTTTCACTTGCTGCCGTTACGCTGCTTGTTAGATCACTCAAGATCAACCGCAAAAAGTTTTTCATCAAAGCAACTTGTATATTGAGTGTTGTTTCGGTAGTATATTCCGGTTTCCTTATTTGGCTTGGCAAAAGTCACAGTTACAATGTCGATGATTTTATTATTCCTTATGTACTTAATAACGGTGAAGAAATCACTATCGACAGAGAAGAACTGAAAAATGTCCGCAGCGATTTTTATGAATCGATGGACAACGTGGGAATGTTCTGGCAGATACCGAATATTCAGGCGTTTCAGAGTATCGTTCCCGGTACGGTATATACATTTTATCCTGCTGTGGGTGTTGCGCGTGATGTAGGCTCGCGCCCCGAGGTCGATTATTATGGTCTGAGAAGCCTGCTTTCCGTAAAATATTTGTTTGACTGCGTTGTTGACGACGACAACGAGTTCAAAAATGCCGAAGGCAAAACCCGCATGCCGGGGTACAAATACATCAATACCGAAAATGGTTTTGATGTATACGAAAATAAATACTATATTCCGTATGGATTCTGGTATAACAATTATGTTACCGAAGATGAGTTCTATGAACTCGATGAGAAAAACAGACATTTGCTTCTTCTGAAAGCATTGGTTCTTACAGATGATCAGGTAAAGGAATACGGCAGTACAATGAATCACTTGATCAGCTACAAAACAGAACAGTACACGCCTGCAAAATACAAAGAAGATTGTCGTGTTCTTAAAGCTCATGCGTCGCAGGAATTCAGTTATGGCAAAAATTCTTTCCATGCAAAGATCACTGTTTCACCTCATGAATCCGATAAACTTGTATTTTTCAGTATTCCGTTTGAAAATGGCTGGAGCGCAACGGTAAACGGTGTTCCTGCAGAAATCGAAAAGGTTAATATAGGCTTTATGGCTGTTAAGGTGAAAGCCGGAGTCGAGAATGATATTGAGTTTACCTACAGAACCCCCGGTTTTTATGAAGGTATTGCAATTACTGCAGCATCAATTCTGCTGTATATAATTTATGTAATAGTGTCGAAAAAGCAAAACAAACTGAAACCTCGCCTCAAGCTGCGCAAATCGTATAAAGTTGTGGCAATAGGTCCGCAAGACGAAGTTGATGAGAGATACAAACATCTTAAAGTCGGAAGACATCCGATGAAAAAACGGCGTTCTGCGAATAATACGGCTGAGTCCGAATCTCAGGAGGCAAACGAAACTTCTGTATTGGCAGAGGATAATGTTACA
>CADCOF010000116.1 GCA_902802975.1 uncultured Ruminococcus sp.
CGATCTGAGTCCATCACTCTCGACCACAATTTTTCACACTGCACAAACTATTGTCGTTGAGATAAAGCACGACTTCACAAATAATTCGGAATGCGTAATGCGTAATGCGGAATTAATGCTCGGTCTGAGTTTTTCACTCTCGACCACAATTCTTCGTACTCCGCAAAACTATTATCGTTATGATAAACCATTGTCACACACAAATAATTACGCATTCCGCATTCCGCATTCCGAATTCCGAATTCCGAATTAGCAAAACAACTCCACACTGAAAAAAGTGTTTGGAAAAAGATTTATGTCGTTTACTATAACTACCAACTCAACAAGCTTTGCTGCAAAAATAAAACAAAAAAATTTAAAGGTATAACGAGAAAAACTTCGTATATATAAGTACATAGGATTTTTGAATCGAAAAGAGTTCTTGTTTTAAAGGAGGCTGAGAAATGGCTTTACCCGACAGTTTCATGCGTGAAATTCATGACCGGAACGACATCGTTTCCGTTATCTCGGGGTATATCAGCTTAAAACAGCGAGGCCGCACACGCGTGGGCTTGTGTCCGTTTCACGGAGAAAAAACTCCATCGTTCACTGTGTATCCCGACACACAGTCGTTTTACTGCTATGGCTGCGGAGTCGGCGGCGACGTTATCACTTTCACAATGAAAATGGACAACCTCGATTACATCGACGCGGTTAAAGAACTGGCACAGCGCAGCGGAATGAGTATGCCTGAGTACGAAAGTGACAAAAGCGGTATAGACAGAGAGGTCAAAAGAACCGTACTCAATGCAAACACGGAGGCCGCGCGTTTCTACTACAAAACGCTGTACTCACCCGAAGGCAAACCCGGACTTGATTATTTCAGGAATGACAGACGTTTGACAGACGCCACTATACGCTCGTTTGGTCTTGGCTTTGCGCCCGAATCACCGGCTGCGCTTACCGATTATCTGATACAGGAGAAAGGCTTTCGCGCTGCCGATCTTGTCACGGCTAATCTTACTATCATCGATAAACAAGGTCGTTACATCGACAGATTCCGCGGCAGAGTCATGTTCCCGATAATCGACGCGCGCGGTAATGTGGTAGCTTTCGGCGGAAGAATAATGACAGACGAAAAGCCAAAGTATCTGAACACCTCCGATACGCCCGTATACAAAAAGACAAACAACTTTTTCGCACTCAATCTTGCAAAGAAGACAAAAGCCGACCATTTTATACTATGCGAAGGATATATGGACTGTATCGCGCTGTATCAGGCGGGATTCGACAATGTGCTTGCGGGACTTGGCACCGCGCTGACCGAACAGCAGGTCAAGCTTTTCAAGCGGTACAAAAACAAGGCTGTGCTGTGCTATGACTCCGACGAAGCGGGACAAAAAGCGGCTATGCGTGCGATAATGATGTTTGACAAGCTCGACATGAACACTTTTGTGATCAAAGTTCCCGACGGCAAGGATCCGGACGAATATCTGAAACGTCACGGCGAAAACGGTTATATTCGATTTAAGCAGATAGTTGATAAGGCCGATAACGAAGTGGATTATTTTTTCGGAATGCTTGCAGAAAAGTATAATTATCAGACTGTAGAGGGCAAAATATACGCATTGAATGAGGCGGCGAGATTTCTCGCGGAATTATCGAGTCCGCTGAAACGAGACGTATACGCCGGAAGAATAAGCGAACAGCTGAACGTCAGCAAGGAATCAATGGAAGAGATAATAGCTAAGGTGCGACGGGAGTTTGATCTGAGGGAGCAGTCTGATACAGAGTCGCTTGAACAAGAAAGAATGCACATCTATGTGCCCGAATCGCTTGACACATCTATTCTTCAGGCGAAGTCAAAGCGTGCCGGAAAAGCCGAAGAGTCGCTGATATCATGTCTGCTCACACAGCCCGAATTATATTTCACTGTAAAAGACAAACTGAAAGCGTCTGATCTTACAATGCCGCTGGCTGCCGCTGCGTACAAGATAATTGCACAGCGCGCCGAAAACGGACAGTCAACGCAGCTGTACGATCTTGCAGGCGAAATGACCGAAAACGAGTACAACCAGCTTGCCCGCATTGTGGGCGAGTTCAACGAAAAGCAGCTTAGAATAACCCCCCGTGTATGTGCAGTTTACGCAGATGCTATAATAGAAGAAAGTCAAAAACGGACTCCTCAGGAATTGTCACAGGAAAGCGATGAGAGTGTAATGGAAGACTTGCGACGAATGAAAGAATTCAGGAAGAGAAAACGATCCGCACAGCAGTAAGATAAACACTATGGTGAAAGAAACCGAAACAAACAGATGAGAAAAAAATGAGAAAAAATAAAGAAAAGAGAGGATTTTAATATGGCTGTTTCATCAACACCGGACAAGAAGACTATTCTCAGAGATTTGGCCGAAAAAGGAAAACTCAAGGGTAGCTTGACGACCAAAGAAATACTTGACGCAATGGGAGAAATCGATTTTGACCCCGAGCAGCTTGAAAAATTCTACGATTCACTTGAGGCGTCCGGCGTTGAAGTCATTGATGATTTCGACGAGAACCAGTTTGAAAACATCGAACATGAGCTTGCCGCAAGCGGCGAGACTTCTTCATCGGACATGGGCGACGGTTCCATTGCAATTGACGACCCCGTTAAGGTATATCTGAAAGAGATCGGAAAAGTTCCGCTTTTGACAACTGAAGAAGAAATCGACCTGGCAATCAGAATCAAAGAAGGCGACTCGGCTGCAAAAAAGCGTCTGTCGGAAGCAAACCTTCGCTTGGTTGTCAGCATTGCAAAGAGATACTTAGGACGCGGAATGCAGTTCCTTGATCTTATTCAGGAGGGCAACCTCGGACTTATCAAAGCGGTGGAAAAATTTGATTACACAAAAGGCTTCAAGTTCTCTACATACGCCACATGGTGGATACGCCAGGCGATAACGAGAGCTATTGCAGACCAGGCGAGAACGATCAGAATACCGGTACACATGGTAGAGACGATCAACAAAGTAAAGAAAGTATCATCGCAGCTTCTTCACATCAACGGTCATGAGCCGTCCGCGGAAGAAATTGCGGAAGAGCTTGACATGCCGGTTGACAGAGTGCGCGACATTATGAGAGTAGCTCAGGAACCCGTATCGCTGGAGACTCCTATCGGTGAAGAGGAAGACTCACATCTCGGCGATTTTATCCCGGACGATGACGCGCCGGCACCGGCAGACGCCGCAAGCCACACAATGCTCAAGGAGCAGCTTGCAGAGGTACTCAGCACACTCACGCCGCGTGAAGAGAAGGTTCTTATTCTCAGATTCGGACTTGACGACGGACGTTCGAGAACGCTTGAAGAGGTTGGCAGGGAGTTCAGAGTCACACGGGAGAGAATTCGCCAGATCGAGGCAAAAGCACTCAGAAAACTCCGTCACCCAACAAGAAGCAAAAAACTAAAAGACTTCTTAGATTAGCGGGCATGCGCCCGCGGGCAGTTCGCGCTCAAACGTTGTGCAAACAAAGCTGTCAAACCCGCGCCCAACATTAGATTTATTTCGCGAAATTTGGAGCGGCAGCATGCCGCCACCCAATAGGAGGCGTATCATCTATGAAAACATATGAACAAACAGAGCGAATGCTTGACAAAATCGTGGACGATACGCCTACGGAGTTGTTTTACGGGCTGACAGGCGGAGTGATCTTGTCGGAAAAATACAAGCTGCACCCGAACTCGACCTCCCGCCCGCTGTTTATTATGGGCGAATATCAGCGCAACACGCTCGGAAACTGCATTGTTATATATTACGGCTCGTTCAACATTGTTCACGGATATTTAAGCGATGACGAATATTACGAAAAACTGCGTCATACGTTTGCACACGAACTGCGCCATCATATGGAATTTCGTTCGGGTGTGAAAGATTTAGAGCGTTTTGACGATGAACGTTTCGGCAGGTATGTTCTCGGTATGGATATATCGGAATTTCACGAACCGCCGATAGGACAATAGTAAAAATGCCTTTGTATCGTAATTTTTTTATTTATGAAAAGCTTGACATTTTTTGAATAATAGGTTATAATCTTAGACGGTGAACGTGTATTATCGTTCAGGTACATTTGTATTTTTAAAGAAAAGAGACGCAGTAGGGCTTAAACGCCTGTCTGTGGAAAGATCAAGAAAGAAGGTTATTCCTATGGCAAAGGCAAGAGCAAAGAAGACCGCAACAAAGGTTGAAGAAACAGCTGTTAAGGCTGCAGAGGTCAAGGAAGAAGTAAAGGCAGCTGTAAAGCCTGCAGAGACAAAGGCAGAGCCGAAGAAGACAGAGGCTAAGGCTGAGACAAAGGCAGAGCCGAAGAAGACAGAGGCTAAGGCTGAAACAAAGGCAGAGCCGAAGAAGACAGAGGCTAAGGCTGAAACAAAGGCA
>CADCOF010000117.1 GCA_902802975.1 uncultured Ruminococcus sp.
AATAATCTTCCGAAACGAGATCTACGACATTCTATCGGTAGATCATTTTTCATATACAAAGAAATACTTGAAATTCAAGTGCAGGAAGGCGAGGCGATAATGTGAGTATTAAAATTGATGATCTTGCAGATGAAGTTATGAAGGGGCTGGAGGAATACGCAGATGTAACCACATCACAGGTCAAAAAAGCAGTTCGCAAGGCGGGCAGCACGGTAAGAAAAGAGATTCAGCAGAACGCTCCGAAAAACACGGGAGATTATGCAAGAAGCTGGTCAACAAAGACCGTTCGTGAAACGCCAAATACGCTCGAACTTGTCGTTCATTCGAGAAACCGCTATCAGTTAACGCATCTGCTTGAATTCGGCCACTGTCTGCAAAATGGCGGGCGCACGAGGGCAATTCCGCATATTGCTCCTGCCGAGGAAAAAGGTATTGAACAGCTTGAAAAAACAATCGAAAGGAAAATAGAAAATGGATAAAATAGTATCGATTCTAAATGAAATACAGCTTCCTTTTTCATATAATCACTACGCAGAAGGAGAGTCTCCCAAGCCGCCTTTCATCTGTTATCTTACGCCGAAAAGTGAATATTTCGCTGCAGACGGTGTTGTTTTCCATCGTATCTGCGATTATCACATTGAATTATATACGGACAAGAAAGCTCCCGAAACAGAAGGAATAGTTGAGAGCGTTCTCGATAAACACAGGATTTTTTACAACAAATCCGAGGTGTGGATAGACAGCGAGAAGCTGTATGAAACACTTTACTCATTTGAAATGGAGGAATAATTTATGGCTAACAACAAGGTAAAATTCAATCTTTGGAACGTTTACTACGCTCCGCTTTTGGCTAATACAATGACTGAAATAAAGTATAGCGCTCCGGTGCCGATACCCGGAGCTGTGAGCTTATCATTAGATCCAAGCGGCGAAAACACGCCTTTCTTTGCTGACGGCATCGAATACTATACGATCAGCAACAACATGGGCTACAGCGGTGATCTTGAAATTGCGCTTATTCCCGAATCGTTCCGTGTGGATATTTTGAAAGAAGGCCGTGACAACAATCAGGTTCTGATCGAGAATAAGGACATCAATGTTGGCAAGTTTGCGCTGCTTTTCCGTTTTGACGGCGATATCAGGGCGATCAATCATGTCATCTACAACTGCTCTGTCAGCCGCCCGAAAATATCGTCAAAGACGAATGAAGACTCAAAAGAAGTTCAGACGGAAACACTTACAATAAGCGCAAAACCGCTTGTTCAGGGATATGTAAAGGCAAAGACCGGTGACAGCACGGCGCAGAAGGTTTACGATAATTGGTTCAAGAGTGTTTATCTGCCAACATCAGTAGGCTCTTCGGTAAATATTCCGGTACAATAAAAAAGGAGATGTCATAAATGCTCAAAACAACAATCGAGATCGACGGCAAGCCGGTTGTATTCAAAGCGTCTGCCGCAATTCCGAGAATATACAGAATCAAGTTCAGACGTGATATTTACAAGGACTTACGACTGCTTGAAAAAAGCGTCGGCGAGAATGACGAGGACGATTCGCAGCTTGATCTATTCTCTCTGGAGCTTTTTGAGAATATCGCCTACATCATGGCAAAGCACGCCGATTCGTCTATCCCCGACAGCCCCGAAGAGTGGCTTGACGAGTTTTCAACCTTCTCCATTTATCAGATACTTCCCCAGCTTATCGAGCTTTGGGGTCTGAATACTGAGGTCGAAATCGAGTCTAAAAAAAACTTCGCCCAACTGACCGCAAAATGACGACACCGCTGTTTTTACTCCGATGTTTGCAGATCGGGTTATCAATGCGTGACCTTGATCTGCTTACCATCGGAATGGTGACGGAGATGTTTATTGAAAATAATAACGATGATTTTGATTATTGCTATATCGCAGATCAGGAAATGTTTGATAACTTTTAATTTTGGAGGTGAGCAATAAATGTCACGTATTCGAGGCATCACAGTGTCTATTAACGGCGACACGACCAAGCTTCAGTCAAGCTTGAAAAAGGTAAACACCGACATCAAAAACACGCAGTCGCAGCTTAAAGATGTAGAGCGCTTATTGAGACTTGATCCTACAAACACGGAATTGCTCGCCCAAAAGCAGCGACTACTGAAACAAGCCGTGTCTGATACAAAAGATAAGCTTGATGTTCTCAAAAAAGCAAGCGAAGAAGCAGCAAAAACTAAGGATAAGTATGATGAGTGGAAAGCAAAATATGATCCGTTAAAACAGAAAATCGATGAAACGACAGATAAGCTCAAAAAACTCAAAGA
>CADCOF010000118.1 GCA_902802975.1 uncultured Ruminococcus sp.
GACGGAACTTGCCCGCGGGCGCATGCCCGCCGCCCGCTGACGGCTCGCGCACATAGTTTATCTTTAACATAAAAGTATATTCCGCGTCTGACATTGTGTTTGGCGCGGGTTTTATTTGGTTTTGAGAAACCCATGCCCGCCGCGGGTTTGATAACTTTTGCTCATTTCTCATTTATAGATATATAAAACTATTGCTAATAACAAATCACAGTGCTATAATAATTGTATGCCGCAAATTTACTTAACAGTGGCAAAATCTAAAGGAGTGAACTGTAATGAAAAAAACGTTATCAACAATTCTGACATTCCTTGCTGTGATATCTTTATTGTCAGCATGTGGAAATGAACCAACACAAACCAACAACACTTCCGGTTCAGCCGAAAACAGTTCCGTCACCGCCGCAGCTAATGACACCACTGCAAGCACCGCACAGCCAACTGACCCCGCAGAAGTTGAAACAAGCCCCCTGCACACCATTTATTTCAATGACTGCACCAAAAGCTCCGATGCAACCGCTACTTTCTTCAACAGCATTACAAAAGAAACAAAAGACGTTCCCATGAAAAAAGAAAGTGAAGATGATACTTCTGTCAAGTATTCATGCGAGGAAGATACATCTGTCTACAACATGGCTTATGTTACATATGGAGATAAGCAGTCAGGCGAATTTGCCTTTAACAAATGTGTAAGCGGCTGGCAGCAGACCGAGGATAATTTTTATCCGTACACCGAGGGTATCGGCATAGAGGAAGACCCACAATTCGACGATATCACAATTACCGGGTACGGCTGTGAGAAAAAAGTCCATGTCTGGAAACCCGCCGATTACGACGCCAATTCAAGCGAAAAATATTCAACTGTGTACGTTCTTGACGGTCAGATGATCGCAGCTTTCGGAAAGACAAGCTTTAATCCCGATTCTCACCCAAGCGTAGTGGAGCAGGTGGAAGCGATGAACCTTCTCACCGGCAGCAAAACTTTAATCGTTGCGATTGAAAGCGACGCACAGCGCGATGTAGAACTTGTGCCGGATATGGAATTGTCAAAAAGCGAACGAGACGCGCAGATTCCGGGCTTGGACGAAGAAAAGCACGAGGAAAATGACGATGAAGACGAAGACTGCATGACCGGCATACAGTTTGCACACTTTATGGCGAATAAATTGGTGCCATACATTCAGGAAAACTACAACGTGTACACAGACGCGCGCCACACCGCTATTTCGGGCAACTCTCTCGGCGGCATGGAGGCGTTCTATATCGGCGTGGAATATCCCGAATCATTCGGAACTGTCGGTTCGTTCTCGCCCTCATTGTATCAGTTCAACGGTGATCTTTGGAAAACATATCTAAGCGAGAAAACATTCGGCGATAACTCTCCGTTTATTTATTTTTACACAGGTCCTGCCGGCGTTGATACAGACCCCGATGTTACCGAGATGTACAACCGTCTGAAAGAAATGGGTTATCCCGCGGAAAATCTCGCATTACATTACAATGAAAACGGAGACCACAGCGGAATCAGCTGGCGAAGTGTTTTTTCGGAGTATCTGAATGCGATTGTATTCCGCAGTATTAAGCCGTTACAGCAATAATTTTTAATTTTTTGGAGGAAATAACATGAGCAAAGTATTAGTTATTGGCTGTGGAGGCGTTGCTTCCGTTGCAATCCGCAAGTGCTGCCAGAACAGCAGCGTTTTTGAAGAAATCTGCATCGCAAGCCGTACAAAGTCGCGCTGCGACGATCTGAAAGCAAAACTCGACGGCACTACCGAAACGAAGATCACAACGGCACAGGTTGACGCAGATGACGTTAATCAGCTTATAGAACTCATCAACAGCGTAAAACCCGATCTCGTAATGAACATCGCTCTTCCGTATCAGGACCTTACGATAATGGACGCGTGCCTTGCGTGCGGCGTAAATTATATGGATACGGCAAACTATGAGCCGGAAGACATAAGCGAACCCGTTTGGCGTGCGAATTACGAAAAACGCTGCAAAGAAAAAGGCTTTTCGGCATATTTCGACTATTCCTACCAAATGGCATACAAAGAGAAATTCGAAAAAGCGGGGCTTGTCGCTCTCTTAGGTTCCGGTTTCGACCCGGGCGTTACTCAGGCGTACTGCGCATACGCTCAGAAGCACCTTTTTGATACAATTGATACGATTGACATTCTCGACTGCAACGGCGGTGATCACGGCTACCCGTTCGCTACCAACTTTAATCCCGAAATAAATCTCCGCGAGGTATCTGCGCCCGGCTCGTACTGGGAAAACGGTCACTGGGTAGAAGTTCCCGCAATGAGCATCAAGCGCGAGTACGATTTTGACGGCGTTGGCATGAAAGATATGTATCTGCTGCATCACGAGGAAATTGAGTCGCTTGCAGAAAACATCAAGGGCGTTCAGCGTATCCGATTCTTTATGACGTTCGGTCAGAGTTATCTCACACATATGAAATGTCTTGAAAATGTAGGTATGCTTGGCACCGAGCCCATTGACTTTGAGGGCAGCAAAATTGTTCCGATACAGTTTTTGAAAGCACTTCTTCCAGACCCGGCGTCATTGGGACCCCGCACAGTCGGCAAAACGAACATCGGCTGTATTTTCACAGGCGAAAAGGACGGCAAGCGCAAGACGGCGTATATTTACAATATCTGCGATCATCAGGAGTGCTACCGTGAAGTCGAGAGTCAGGCAATTTCATACACAACAGGCGTGCCCGCAATGATCGGCGCAAAAATGCTGCTTGAAGGCAAATGGAACACGCCGGGCGTTCACACGGTTGAGGAGTTCGACCCCGACCCGTACATGGACGAACTGAACCGCTGCGGTCTGCCGTGGCAGATCAACGAGAACCCCGTGCTTGTTGACTGAGGTAATGACATGAATGATGTACCGAATACGCCGTATTTTCTCGTTGACGAAAATAGGCTTGTGCATAATCTTGAAATATTAAAATCTGTTTCCGACGACACAAAATGCGAAATACTATTGGCGCAAAAAGCATTTTCGATGTACAGCACATATCCGCTGATATCAGAATATTTAAGCGGCACAACTGCAAGCGGACTGTATGAGGCGCGCTTAGGTCATGAGAAATTCGGCGGCGAAACGCATATTTATTCACCGGCGTATAAAGAAAGCGAGTTTGACGAAATTCTGAAATATGCCGATCATATTGTATTCAACTCATGCCGGCAAATAGAGCTGTACGCACAGCGAGCAAAAGCGCGCGGAAAATCTATAGGGCTGAGGGTGAATCCCGAATGTTCCACGCAGATTGGTCATGCGATATATGACCCATGCGCGCCCGGTTCGCGGCTTGGCTGCACAAAGGCAAATTTAGACGAAAGCGTAATACACCTGCTTGACGGGCTGCATTTTCACACGCTGTGTGAGCAGAATTCCGATGATCTTGAAAAAACGGCTGCCGCGTTTGAGGAAAAGTTCGGTAAATATCTCACTGAGATGAAGTGGGTAAATTTTGGCGGCGGGCATCACATCACTCGTAAAGATTACGACATAGAGCGTCTGAAACGAGTAATAACACATTTTCGTGATAAATACGGTGTAAAGGTATATCTGGAGCCGGGCGAGGCTGTAGTGCTGAATGCGGGCTATCTGAAAGCGAGCGTACTTGAGGTGGTGAAGAACGGCGAAACCGAAATAGCGATACTTGACGCGTCGGCTGCATGTCACATGCCGGACGTAATAGAAATGCCGTACACGCCGCCGCTTGAGGGCGCGGGAAAGCCTGGAGAAAAAGCGCACACATACCGATTGGCGGGCGCAACGTGTCTGGCGGGAGATGTGATCGGCGATTATTCTTTCGACAAGGAACTTCATGCCGGAGATGTACTCACGTTTGAAGACATGGCGTTATACACTATGGTTAAGACCAACACATTCAACGGCACGCCGCTTCCTTCAATAGCCTACCGAAACAGTCTTGGTGAAATAACAACAATCAAAAAATTCAACTACGAAAATTTTATCGCCCGCCTCTAGGCGGGCGGCGTGCCGCCGCTCCCAATACGCGGGCGGCGTGCCACCGCTCCCAATACGCGGGCGGCGTGCC
>CADCOF010000119.1 GCA_902802975.1 uncultured Ruminococcus sp.
ATCATGTCAGCATATTTGAACGTGCGCGCCGCAGGATAACACAAATAATCGAATCCGTTACCCCTCGTATCACATCATTTATAGATAGGATAAAAGCTATTGATCCTAAGAAACTCAGAAAGACTGTCAATGTTTCCTTAACGATTCTGACAGTAGCTGTTGTCACAGCATCTGTATATATAGCTGCATGTGTATTAATGGGCAACGTAGTAAACGTATTCGGTTACAGTGTACTTAAAGTCGAAACAGGAAGCATGGAACCAACGCTGCATGTTGACGATTACATTATAATTCGCAGATGTGATCCTAATACGCTCATGCAGGGCGACATTGTATCCTATTACTCCGAAGCAAAAGACATAAGCGATATGCTGGTTACACACAGGATCGAAGCTATTCTGCCCGACAGGACATACATCATGCGCGGCGACGCTAATCCTGTCAGTGACGAACTGCCGGTTAATGCCGAGCATATTCTTGGCGTTTATGTTCGCAAGTCCTACTTCTACAAGTGGTTGGGATCATTTGGCGATGGCAATAAAATATTCCTGCTGTTTGTCTTCCTGCCGCTTACGCTTGTATCTATCTATGAACTGCGTTCAATGATTCGAATTGCTAAACAGGCATTTGCCGAAAGCGACGAGGATGTTGCAGATCGTGCAAAGAGAGAATATGAAGAAAGAATGCGCAGAGCTATAGACAAAGAGAAGCGGAGACTTGAAAAGATTCAGTATCTTGTTGTAGCAAATGACAGCAATGAATTTGTCGATGAGTACTATCAGGAAGATAATGATATAGGAAATGAGTACTTCGAAAATAATTATTTTGAAGATGAATTCTCCAACGACCCAGTCTTGCCGGATTCAAATGATGATCAGCAGACTGAAGTAATTAATAATGATGAATTCGTAGATGAGTACTATCAAGAGGATAATAATGTAGTAGTAAATGATTACGACGAATTCTCAGACGAGCCATTCTTACCGGGTGCATATGATTATCAGCCGCCTGTTACAGGTGACGAGTACGCCCCGCCAATTATAGGTGCAGAAATTGAGCCGCCGGTAATCGGCAACGATGACGATAATGATGAAGACACCGAAAATGGCAAAAATAAAAAAGTTGACGAAAAATTCGGAAATACCGAGACAGGTTTCTGGTGGGAAAACATAGAAGACACATATCTTGACGATAACGACAACAATAATAATTCCGATAGCTAGTGGGAGGAATAGCATATGACGCAGGAAAAACTGATGAAAGGACGTATGATACGTGCGCGTGTTCTTTTCGGAATAACGTTTATAGCACTTTTGATTTTCATAGGGCTGTACGTTGACGAAACTCACCGTGTACAAGAGACATACCGCGCACAATTCAATACGTGCATGAATAATGTTTCTTCCTCAATCGATTCATATCTTAACGCCGAAGGCGACCTCCCACTTCGTTACCGCCGCATATTATCCGACGTCAGTAACGCCAACTGCTTTTCCTTCCTGATCACCGCAATGACAGATGAACAAAAAAAAGCGGTAAATGAACTTTATACATGTATGCTCAAATACCCCGAACAGATGCAGGAGACAGAACGCTTGAAAGAAATGCAAACTGCAGCAACGGACATGGGCGAAAACCTTGACAAAGGGTTTGAAGAAGCACAAAAGATTGTTGACTCGATCAACAAGAAAGGATCATAGGAGTGTTGTTATGGCAAACTTTTTTAAAAAACAAAAATTGAAAAGAGAGATCAAGCTTTGTATGCAGACAATCAAAGAGATCGAGAGAAGACGTTCTCGTTCGCAGTCTGCACTTGTACAAGCGGTTCTGCTGCAAAACAGCCCCGATGAGAATGACGTTGAGTGGTTCAACAAGTATACCGGAGAAATTGCGGCATGCCGTAACCACATGATCGATCTGCAAAACAAACTTGATTCACTGCAATCCAAATAAGAACAATGCACCGCCGACACCTCGTGCCTGCTTTTTTGTGGGGCTGCTCGCCCCACACCCTCGGCAGCTTTTTTGAAAAAAAGCTGCGCAAAAAACTTTCTATTAATAGTTTCTTAACTCATTCAAAAGCCCTAAAGAACAATGCGGTATTTGAGGACATTTCTCAAATACCGCATGTTTATTATTATCACAAAGATTTGCGCCTATATTTATCTTTTAAAATGTGCTTTTCCTTTACTCTCACAGTATATGCAGCGATAAACATGGTTTTCTCTGTCTGTCAGCTTAAAAATATGGACAAGTTCCTGTTCGTCCTGAGAAATACAGCGGGGATTTCTGCACTTGATTACATCAACAAGCCGTTCGGGAAGATCAGGCTTGAATTTTTTTACTATCTCACCGTTTTCAATGATATTTACCGAAACGCCCGGGTCAAGATACCCCAAAACATCAATATCGATATCTATTGGACGATCAATTTTGATAATATCCTTCTTCCCCGCTTTGGAGCTTGGCGCATTCTTGATTATTGCAACGGAGCATGTGAGTTTGTCAAGATGTAAATAATTATACAGCGTCATACTCATACCTGACGTTATGTGGTCAATAACGATGCCGTCTGTAATAGAATCTATTACCATTACTCCACCTCCAACAGTTTCAGTATCAGCGCCATTCTCATGTATTTGCCATTGAGCACCTGCTTGAAATAACATGCACGAGGATCATTGTCAACCGCAACAGATATCTCATTAACTCTCGGCAGCGGGTGCATGATGCACAGGTCTGATTTTGCGTTCTCAAGCTTATCGGGAGTCAATATATAGCTATCTTTCAATCTGATATAATCCTGCTCATTGAAGAATCTCTCGCGCTGAACTCTGGTCATATATAAAATGTCAAGCTTGGGCATTGCTCCGATAAGATCGGTAGTCTCTTCATACGGGATATTATTTTTAATCAGAACATTATTTGTGACATAATCGGGAAGTTTTAGTTCATCGGGCGAGATCAGCACAAACTTTACGCCGCTGTAACGTGACATTGCGTTGATCAGCGAATGAACCGTTCTGCCAAATTTTAAATCTCCGCACAGACCTATAGTCAAATTTTCAAACGTGCCCTTCTCTCTGTAAATTGTGAGAAGATCGGCAAGCGTTTGTGTCGGGTGATTGTGTCCGCCGTCACCTGCATTTATTATCGGAACGCCGCTCACCATCGACGCAACCATAGGCGCGCCCTCTTTCGGGTGACGCATCGCAATAATATCTGCGTAGCATGATACTACCTTAATTGTATCCGAAACGCTTTCGCCCTTTGATGTTGACGACGAACTGCTAGATGAAAAGCCCAAAACGCTGCCGCCCAGTTCATACATTGCAGCTTCAAAGCTTAATCGCGTTCTCGTTGATGGCTCAAAAAACAGAGTGGCGAGCTTGCGCCGGCGGCATTTCTCGGCATACTTATCGGGATCAGCGATTATGTCGCACGCTGTGTCGATAAGCTGCCCTATCTCCTCCGGGGTGAGATCAAGTATGTCAAGTAAATGTCTCATTATTCTGCACCTATCCAGCTTTCATCTGACGGGTTGTTTCTGAACTTGATAAGCTTTTCTTTATCCTCAGGTTTGATGTAGCCTTGATCTGCGGCAACTTCTGCAATAACGTCAAGATTAGTAAGGCTGATATTTTTAACATTTGCCGCCGCAAGTCTATCTATACCTTTCTGCATGCCATATGTGAAAATGCTGGCAATACCAAGTACTTCCGCGCCCGCGTCACGAAGAGCGTCTACCACCTCGATAACGCTGCCGCCTGTGGAAATAAGATCCTCTATAACAACAACCTTCTGACCCTTTTCAAGTTTGCCTTCTATCTGATTTCCCCTGCCGTGATCCTTTGCACCGGAACGCACATAGCCCATTGGAAGATTAAGAATAGTCGCTGTAATTGCAGCGTGGGCAATACCGGCTGTACTTGTGCCCATCAGCACCTCACACTCGGGATAATTCTCTTCAACAACACGCGCAAGAGCGTTCTCGATATCGTCTCTCACACGAGGAGCCGAAAGAGTAAGGCGATTGTCGCAATAGATCGGGCTTTTGATGCCGCTTGCCCAAGTAAAGGGCTGCTCGGGGCGAAGAAATACGGCATTTATCGAAAGTAAATCTTTAGCAATTATTTTTTCCATAATATAAATAACCTCCAAAAAGAATTTTTGTAACTATAAACGAGCAAAAAAGAATAACTGCACAAAATTAAAGTTTTCGTCAAGCCTTTTTCACAAGGCTTGCGGAGCCTG
>CADCOF010000120.1 GCA_902802975.1 uncultured Ruminococcus sp.
AACGGTTGGGAACCGCCCCCCGGCGGCTGCGAAAGCAGACGTGACGGAGGGGTTATACTGCGGTAATTTTCGTTTTGGCACACTCTCCATTGCGAATTGCTAATTGAATTCCGCATTCTTCTCAACTCTCCTTTAATTGCCCTTGCGTGATTTTATTGAATTGAGAAGTCCGTTAGCGTTTATGATCTCTTTGATGAAATCCGGGAACGGCTGTGCCTGATACTGCTCCTGCTTTGTTTCATTGTATATTATTCCTGTGTCAAAGTCAATACTTACAGTATCGCCATCGGAAATCTTGTCGCTGGCTTCGGGACATTCGAGAATAGCAAGACCTATATTTATTGCGTTGCGATAGAAAATACGTGCAAAACTTTTGGCAATAACGCAGTCAATTCCCGCCGCCTTAATCGCAATGGGCGCATGCTCTCTTGACGAACCACAGCCAAAATTTGCGCCGCCTACCATGATATCGCCCTTTTGAACTTTGTTCACAAAAGATGTATCGATGTCTTCCATGCAGTGCTTCGCAAGCTCGCTGTGATCAGCCGTATTGAGGTAGCGCGCCGGAATTATTACGTCTGTATCTATATTGTTGCCGTACTTATGTACAGTTCCTTTTGCGTTCATATGTGTGTCCTCCTCAGATATTCCTCGGGTCGGTAATCACGCCCGTAATTGCACTTGCGGCGGCAACAGCGGGGCTGGCAAGATAAATCTTGGAGCTTACGTGACCCATTCTGCCCACAAAGTTTCTGTTCGTGGTGGCAACGGCAACCTCGTCCTCTGCAAGAATACCCATGTATCCGCCGAGGCACGGACCGCACGTTGGAGTTGACACTGCGCACCCTGCGTCCATAAAGATATCGATATAGCCCGCTTTCATAGCCTCACGGTATATAGTAGGAGTCGCCGGGATAACAATAGCGCGAACGCCCTTTGCAATGTGCTTGCCCTTGAGTATTTCGGCTGCTATGCGAAGATCGGATATTCTTCCGTTTGTGCATGAACCGATAACTACCTGGTCTATCTTAACGTCCGAAAGTGCCGCTGCGTCTCTTGTATTTTCGGGAAGATGAGGACAAGCCACTGTAGGATCAATCGCACCCAGGTCAATATTGATAACGCGCTCATAAACTGCGTCTTCATCAGCTTTATAAACAGTATAAGGACGGTTGACTCTTGCGTTTACATATTCAAGCGTCTGATCGTCAACTTCAAAAATGCCGTTCTTTGCGCCGGCTTCAATAGCCATATTTGCAATGCAGAGTCTGTCGTCAACAGACAGTTCGCTCACGCCCTCGCCCGTAAATTCCATCGACTTGTAGAGTGCGCCGTCAACGCCGATCTTTCCGATTATGAAAAGAATTACGTCCTTGCCGGATACGAACGGTTTCAGTTTGCCTGTAAGCTCAAATCTGATAGCCTCGGGAACCTTGAACCACGCCTCGCCCGTTGCCATTCCTGCAGCCATATCGGTGCTGCCCACGCCTGTGGAAAACGCGCCCACTGCGCCGTATGTGCATGTGTGCGAATCTGCGCCGATGACGATATCGCCCGGGGCTACAAGTCCTTTTTCAGGCAAAAGAGCGTGTTCGATACCCATTTCGCCAACATCGAAATAATTATCAATGTCGTACTTGCACGCAAAACAGCGGCACTGCTTTGTCTGCTGCGCAGCCTTGATGTCCTTATTCGGAACGAAATGATCCATGACCATAGCGATCTTGGATTTATCAAACACACCGTCAAATCCGTTCTTCTCGAACTCATTAATCGCAACAGGTGTTGTGATATCGTTGCCGAGGACAAGACTCAGCTTCACTCTGATAAGCTGACCTGCGCTCACGCTGTCAAGCCCTGCGCCGGCGGCGAGGATTTTTTGAGTCATTGTCATACCCATAAACATTTCTCCCTTGTTCGGCAGCTGTCCGCAAATCGGCAGCCGCCCGGTTTCTAAACTATAATTATTATTATACAACTTTTTATCTATCGAGTAAAGGGCAATTTTAAATATTTCACTGCTTTTATCGCTCAAAAACACATCATATTCCAACATATTCCAAATCGCAGCGAAAATCTTTTGTAAAACATAATGAGTAATTGTTATTAGTGTGGAGTGATAAAAGAAGAGTTTTAGATTAAACTACAACTCCACTCTTCACACTCCACACTCTCCTCACGCCTTATTTTTCTCGTACTCTCTGCGATTGACAGCCGAAAACAGCGCGTTTACCGATGAATAAATGATGTCGCCGTGAACGCCTACGCCCCATTCGATATTTCCTTCCTTATCCGTAATGGAAACATAAGTAACGGCGCGCGACTCCGAGCCTCTTTCCAGCGCGTGTTCGGTATATGACATGTCGCTGATATCAACATTGAGTTCGTGTCTGAGCGCGCGGCTTACCGCACTCAAACGACCCGAACCGTCAGCCGAGATATGCTTATCCTCGCCCTTTACGTTTATGGTCATTTCAACATGCATGCGGGTGCCGTCCTCATTTGCCTTGCTGAACACTATATTTTTGAGTTCATATGGTCTTTTTACATTGATAAATTCTGCGGCAAAGCAATCGTAAACCTCATTGGGCAGCATCTCCTTGTGGTTTACGTCGGAAACATTTTTTATAAAATAGCTTACCTTCTCGCCAAAAGCCTTCGGAAGTACATAGCCGTAATGCGTCTCAAGCAAGTAGCTTACGCCGCCCTTACCGGACTGAGAATTAATTCTGATAACGTCGGTCTCGTACTCTCTGCCCACATCGGCGGGGTCGATTGGCAGATACGGAACTGTCCAGCTTGTGAGTCCCTTTTCGCTGTGCCACTTTTTGCCTTTTGCAATAGCGTCCTGATGAGAACCCGAAAAAGCTGCGAACACAAGCGCGCCTGCGTAGGGGCTTCTGTCGCCTACCTTCATTCTTGTGACTCGCTCGTAAGTCTCGCAGATTGAAGGAATATCGCTGAAATCGAGCTGCGGGTCAACGCCCTGTGAGAACATATTCATAGCAAGGGTAACAATGTCAACGTTGCCTGTTCTCTCGCCGTTTCCGAAAAGTGTTCCCTCAACTCTGTCGGCACCTGCAAGAAGTCCAAGCTCCGTGTCCGCAACACCGCAGCCTCTGTCGTTGTGCGGGTGAAGTGACAGTTCCACGCACTCTCTGAAATCAAGTCTGTCGGACATATACTCAATCTGATTAGCGTAAATATGCGGCAGTGAATGCTCGACTGTTACGGGGAGATTTATTATTGCTTTATTATCCTCTGTCGGCTGGAGAATATCGAGTACGGCGTTGCAGACTTCGAGTGCGTATTCCGGTTCCGTGCCGGTGAACGATTCGGGAGAATACTCCACTCTGAAATTAGTGCCGTTTTCCTCCTGGAGACGTTTGATGAGCTTTGCGCCGTCAACTGCGATCTTCTTGATCTCTTCCTTTGACTTTTTAAACACCTGCTCGCGCTGTGCCTTTGAAGTTGAATTATAAAAATGAACTATCGCATTTTTGCAGCCCTTGAGCGACTCAAATGTCTTGAGGATAATATGCTCTCTCGCCTGAGTCAGAACCTGAACCGTAACGTCGTCTGGTATTCTGTTTTCTTCGATGAGTCTGCGCAGGAAATTGTACTCCGTTTCGCTTGCAGCGGGAAATCCGACCTCAATCTCCTTGAAACCAATCTTAACGAGCATTTCAAAAAAATCAAGTTTCTCGTCAATACTCATCGGCACGATCAGGGACTGATTGCCGTCGCGCAGATCAACCGAACACCATGTCGGCGCATGATCGACATATTCCTTTTTGACCCACTTATACTTATTTGACGGCGGGTTAAAATACTGGCGGGTATATCTCTCATAGTTTCTCATTTTGTATATGCTCCTTTATATAAATATTTGATGATACAAACCAAAAAGCCCTCGCCTTTTGTATTCCAAAAGACGAAGGCAAAACTCCGCGGTACCACTTTTGTTGGTCACAATGACCCACTCTTTTCAACGCTAACACGTCTACCTCCTGTAACGGTGAGGATCCGTCATTCCTAATCTGAGCATTGCCCATTTCAGTCAGCTGCTCGAGGGTGAGCTATAACCTCAGAGGGGAATATCCCCCTACTGAACGCACAAAGCCTTCGGCTTTGTCTCTGCTTGTTTAAAGCAAAGCTTTTAAATGAGGGTTCCTGCCGTCTCACACCAGCCGACGGCTCTCTGAAAGCGAATCCCACGGTCTTTTACCCTGTCATGGCATTTAGTCATATATTATCGCTTCTGCGACCTTGTTAATATATATTACACTAAAAAATTAAAAAAGTCAATACTTTTTTCGCTTTTATTTTCGCACATTCTTCTTTGAACATTTTCAATCGTATCAGACATACAATGAATTCCGCATTCCGCATTAAAAATTACACTGCGTGTTGCTTTTTTTCAATTGTGGTGGTATAATAGACGATGAGTTGTAATGTTTTCAATCATATTACAAACATATTACAAAAAATAACATCGAGAGGAGTGAGCCAATGGGTGCTCGTGTAACACTGCTCGCCTATACTCCGAGTCCCGAGCAAACGGTCGCTATGGCGGCAAAACTTTGTTATTCAAAATCCGATATTTCCGACGTGCGTGAAGGTCTTACCGAAGAAAAAACCGCGTCGTTTCTTGATATGCTGTCAAGTCTGGGGCACCAAAGCCCTATTGAGCATGCGTCGTTTACTTTCGGTATCGAGGGTATTTCGCGCGCGTGTTCGCATCAGCTTGTCCGTCACAGAATCGCATCGTACAGTCAGCAGTCGCAGCGGTATGTTGACGGGGCGTCGTTCGAGTTTGTGACTCCCCCGGAGATCGAAAAATCGCCCGAACTTTATTCGCTGTACAAGGCAGCTTTAGACAGCGAAATGCAGGCGTATGTCACACTTCGAAACGGGCTTATGGCTGCATCTATCAGGGCGTATTTAACCGAAAACGGCGGCTGTGATACAGATACTGCAAGCGACGACTCATCGCTGATAGAGTCGTTTCGTGAAAGCAACAAAAAACTCTGCTCCGATTTCGAAAAGAAGGCAAACGAGGACGCACGTTTTATTTTACCAAATGCCTGCACAACAAAAATTATATGCACATTCAACGCAAGATCACTTCTTAACTTCTTTGAACATCGCTGCTGCAATAGGGCGCAGTGGGAGATTCGCGACGTTGCAATGCAGATGCTGAAGCTATGCAAAGAGACCGCACCTCATATTTTTGCAAAAGCAGGTCCCGGCTGCGCGTTTGGCAATTGCCCGGAGGGCGCAATGAGCTGCGGAAAAGCGTTGGAAATGCGTGAGATATTCCGAAATATGTAACGGCGAGGGTAACTATTTATGAAGGGCAGACTTATCGTAATTGAAGGTCTTGACGGCAGCGGGAAAGCTACTCAGACCGATTTGTTGTACAAATATATTACAAATAAAAATGTTAAGTGTACAAGATTATCATATCCGAATTATGACAGTGATTCGTCTGCGCTTGTTAAAATGTACTTAAGCGGCGAATTATCCGACAGCGCACAGGGAGTCAGCGCGTATGCCGCCGCTGCATTTTATGCTGTTGACCGCTGCGCTGATTATCTGAAATATCATAAGCAGCGTTACGAAAACGGAGAGCTGTTTTTATCGGACAGGTACGCAACTTCAAACGCCATATATCAAACGGCGAAACTTCCGAAAGACGAGTGGGATGATTTTCTTGACTGGCTGGAAGATTTTGAGTATATAAAGTTGGGTGTGCCGAAACCGGATTCGGTGATATATCTCGATATGGGCGTAAATGTATCGCAAAAACTTCTTGAAAAGCGATACAAAGACGGCGGAAAAAAAGACATTCACGAACTTGACACAGAGTTTTTAAAAAAATGCAGAGAGGCAGCTTTGTACTGCGCAAATCATTACGGGTGGCAGTATATCAAATGTGACAACGGTCATGAACCGAGAGCAATTGAGGATATTTCGGCTGAAATCATTGGTATTGCAGATTTATTATTATGATTTATTATGATATGTTATAGTAAACGACATAAATCTTTTCCTAAACGCTTTTTCAGTGTGGAGAGTGGGGTCAATGTGCAATTCAATGTGCAATTTGCAATGTGCAATGAATGCTCGATCTAAGCTTTTCACTTTCGTTCACAATTCTTCGCACTGCAACAATTTATCATCGTTGTAATAAAGTACGACTTCACAAATAATTCGGAATGCGTAATGCGTAATGCGTAATTAATGCTCGATCTGAGCTTTTCACTTTCGTTCACAATTCTTCGCACTGCAACAATTTATCATCGTTGTAATAAAGCACGACTTTTACA